>NZ_CP146069.1:300000-532500 GCF_037023735.1 Roseovarius sp. S88
TTGCCTCGGATCTTGACTATGGCGAAGAGTGTTGGGCGGCCTATGATGACCGCGCTGTGGCCGTTGGGCGCTTCAAGGGCGGGGAATTGCATCCCTCGCGGGTTTTCAATCAGGATGCCTCAAATGGGTGATACACCCGGTGCTAAACCAGAGGCACATGACCCAGGCGGCAAGGTGCGCCTGCGTCTGCCAGACGGCGTGATCGGCGGCGCGACTTTTTCTCAGTGCGGTCACTATCGCCAGGCTTTGACCAGGGACTGGACACCGGACGGATCAACGCCGCGTGCGGTCCTTTTTGTCGGTATGAATCCATCCGTGGCCGACGCAAGCGCGTCTGACCCAACCTGCCACAGAGAGCTGATGTTTGCGCGCGACTGGGGCTTTACACGTTACCTGAAAGGCAATGTTCTGGATTGGCGTGCGACGTCGCCCAAGGACATTCCGCATGAGCCTGAGCGCGCCGCCAGCGCTGCTAATCTGCCCGCGTTGCTGGATATGGCGATGGAATCGGAGCTCGTCGTTATGGCCTATGGCAAATTGCATCATCGCTATGCCAGCATTGTGCAAACTGCCATTGGGTCGCTTGCGTCGACGGGCCGACCGTTGAAATGTCTTGGTTTGAACAAAGACGGCTCGGCGAAACATCCGCTTTACCTGCGCAAGGACACAGCGTTGATGGATTTTCCACATAGCTCTGGGTAATGCCGTCTTCCCAGAAGGGAACGGGCGCCCAAGTTGGACGCCCGTTTCTGAAAGAGTCTTTAGAAGGACTAGCTGTCTTCGAGGGACAGAGCCACAAAACGCGGCTCGCCTGCACGACGTACCAGCAGAAGTATCGATTTTCGCCCGGCTTCCGTGGCCTCTTCAATACGGTCCGTCAGATCGCTCATCGCAGTCAGCTTTTGTTGGCCGGCCTCTGTGATCACGTCGCCGGCTCTCATACCTTTTTCATGCGCCTCTGACAGAGTATCAATATCGGTCACAACCAGACCGTTGGCGTCTGCGTCAAGCTCCAGCTGACCGCGCAGCTCGTCGTTGAGCTGTTGCAGGGTCAACCCGAGAATTTCGGTCTCGGCTGGCTCGTCTGTTTCGGTGTTTGGCTGAGCTGCTGGAACCACTCCTTCGGCGGCTTCACGGCGCCCAAGTGTAACCTTAAGGGTTTGAGTCTTGCCTTCACGGAAGACCAGAACGCGCACTGTCTTCCCGACCTCGGTGTTGCCGACGCGACGAACCAATCCTCTGGTGTCTTCAACTTCGAACCCATCGAATTGAAGAATGACATCGCCAGACGCGATCCCCGCATCAAGCGCCGGGCCATCAGGCACATCAGTGACCAATGCGCCGGCAACTTTCTCAAGGCCAATGGCCTCCGCCACGTCGTCGGTAACATCCTGAATGCGAACACCCAGCCAACCACGACGCGTTTCGCCAAACTCTTTGAGCTGATCGACCACACGGGTTACAACGTTGGATGCCATCGAAAATCCAATCCCGATAGATCCACCATTTGGCGACAGAATGGCCGTATTGACGCCGATGACTTCACCATCAAGGTTGAACAGGGGCCCACCCGAGTTGCCGCGGTTGATGGCGGCGTCGGTCTGAATAAAGTCGTCATATGTGCCGCTCAGCTCTCGGTTACGGGCAGAGACAATACCGGCCGAAACCGAAAACCCTTGTCCAAGCGGGTTGCCCATCGCCATCACCCAGTCACCGACGCGGGCTGTGTCGCTGTCTCCGAAACGCACGAATGGCAAAGCTTCGTCAGTTTCGACTTTCAACAAGGCGATATCGGTGTTTGGGTCCGTGCCGATCACCTTGGCTTCCAGTTCTTCGCCGGAGAAGAACTCGACAATAATCTCGTCAGCGGACTCGATGACATGGTTATTCGTCACAACGTAACCATCTTCTGAGATCACAAAGCCTGACCCCAGCGCAGACGTTCGGCGTGGCCGATCGCCGTTGTCGTTCCGATCCTGAAACTCACGGAAGAAATCTTCGAACGGCGAGCCTTCGGGAACAATCGGTGAAGGGCCGGTGCCCTGTGCAACCACAGTCGAAGTTGTGATATTCACAACCGCCGGACTTATGTCTTCTGCCAGGTCAGCGAAACTTTCAGGGCGTGCTTGCGACGCGATGGCTTGCGCAAGAACAAACGCCAAGGACAGTGCCAACACCCACACTGCGCGGATCGCATGTGCAGATGCATGGGGGTAAGATATGGACTTTGCTGTCACGCGGAAACACTCCTTGCCAAAAACAGGTTTGTGTCAGGCAGTCCAACGCTGCCTGCACATTTCTATTCACTTATCTAGGTGCGCCGACGGCCCGCGCAAACTTCTCAACACCATGTCACGGTCATGTGAATGATTTGTCAATCTTTGACACAAACCGGTATTCTACGCACCCAGGCTTTTGGCGCACCATACCAAAACAACGCCAAGTGCGATAGAAACAAGACCCATCATGCGCCTTTGATCTTCTGTGAGGCTGCGCAAAGCGGCAAGCAGTTGCTCAACAAGAGAAGGGGCCAGCGCATAGACCAGCCCCTCAAAAATCAGCACCAGCCCAAGGGCCAGAAAGATCGTTTCAATCATTGACTTGCCGCAGCGCCCTGATCTGACCGCAGATAGTTAAAGAATTCGCTGTCAGGAGACAGGACCATTGAAGAGTTTTCTCCGCGAAGCGCTTTTCGGTAGGCATTGAGTGATCGGTAGAACTCAAAGAATTCTGCATCTTCCCCAAAGGCCTGGGCGAAAATAGCGTTGCGCTGCGCGTCTGCTTCACCGCGCGTGATCTCGGCTTCGCGTCGCGCTTCAGAAACAATCTCGACTTGTGTCCGGTCAGCTTGCGCGCGAACGCGTTGCGCCGCCTCGTTCCCGCGAGCACGTTCGTCCGCTGCTTCACGCTCACGTTCAGCGCGCATCCGGGCAAAAGTCGCATCAAGGTTCTGCGCCGGAAGGTCTGTACGCTTCAGACGCACGTCGATGATCTCAACACCAAGCGAGTTGGCTTGTGCTACGGCACCGTTACGAATGCGCAGCATCAGTGCAAACCGGTCCGAGCTTAGGATGTCATTTGATGCAACCGAACCCAGAATTTCGCGCGTCTGGGCACGAAGAATTGAGTCGATCCTGTCTTCGGCGAACTCAATGCCGCCGACACCCACCGCCTGACGGAAGCGCTCTACATCGGTGATCCGGTAGCGTGCAAAGGCATCGACAACCAGTCGGCGATCATCCAGAGGTGTCACCTCTAGTGGGTCAATGTCGCGGCTGAGGATACGGTCATCATAGCGCACAACCTCTTGGATCAGCGGCAGTTTGAACGCCAACCCAGGGTCTTCCTTGACCTTAACAACGCGGCCAAACTGCAGAACCAGCGCTTTTTCCCGCTCGTCCACAATAAAAATCGAAGAGAGCGCTGCAATGATAAGCACGCCAAGAATGGGCAGAAGGAAACCTGTCTTTTTCATCTTACTGTCCTCCCGCCGCCGGATTTCGGCGCAATTCATTCAACGGCAGGTACGGCACGACGCCCTGACCTCCACCGGAATTTTCATCCAAGATAATTTTGTCCATGTCACCCAAGACGTCTTCCATAGCCTCGAGGTAAAGACGCTTTCGTGTGACTTCCGGCGCTTTCTGGTACTCGCCCAAAACAGCGGTAAACCGGCTGGCTTCACCCTGCGCTTCGTTCACGACTTGCGCTCGGTAGGCTTCGGATTCTTCAAGCGTTTGCGCGGCTTCACCGCGCGCCTGAGCCAGGACCTGAGCCGCATATGCGTCCGCTTCTTTTTCTAAACGGTCGCGTTCCTGCTCGGCTGCCTGGACCTCGCGAAAGGCGTCGATCACTTCTCGTGGAGGGTCGGCTTTGTCAAAGTTTACACGGATGATGTTCACGCCGCTGTTGTAGCTGTCCAACGTCAATTGGATCAGTTCTTCCAGCCGGCCTGCGATGGAACCACGATCCCGGTTCAGGATGGGCGCCAGCTGTGACTGGGCAATAATTTCGCGCATCGCAGATTCTGAAACAGCGCGAATGGTCGGGCGTGGATCACGCAGGTTAAAGAGATACTTTGCAGGATCAGAGATATTCCAGACAACCTGAAAATCGATGTCCACGATGTTCTCGTCACCAGTCAGCATCAACCCTGCGTCTGATCCCGATCCGCCAACGCCGATGTCTTCGTTTTGCTCGCGGGTCACGGCAAGTTTTTCGTATGTCACAAGCGGCCAGGGCGCAAAGTTTAAACCAGGATTGGTTGTGCGGTACTCTTCGCCAAGGAATAGTTCCACAGCCTGTTCTTCCGGACGGACTGTATAAAAGCTGACTGCACCCCAAAGAATAACTGCAATGGCCAGGCCGATGAGAATGCTGCCGCGCCCAAAGGTCGGGCCACCCCCACCTTCGCCCCCGGAATTGCCGCCGCCACCGCGACCGCCCATGAGTACGCGCAATTGATCCTGGCCCTTGCGCACCAGTTCATCAATTTCCGGAATCTGCGGACCGCCACCTTCGGGGGGTCTGCGTCCGTTGTTGCCACGGTTGCCGCGGTCATCGTCATCGCCGCCCCGGTTGCCGCCTCCGCCGCCCCAAGGGCCGCCAGATTGTCCAGCCATTAAACTTTCTTCCTTCCTCTACCCGCAAAACGCGCGTTTCTATGTCATAACCTGTGCAGGACAGGTAAAAATTCAAGCGCTTCTCATCGGCTCGCGCATTGTCACCAGTTCTTCAGACATTGTGGGGTGTACAGCCACTGTCCGGTCAAAATCTCCTTTTGTCGCGCCCATTTTGACGGCAATGCCGGCCATCTGGATCATTTCACCCGCCCCCGGTGCGACGATATGGCAGCCTAATACCTTATTTGTGGCTTTCGACACGACGAGTTTCATCAAAACGCGATCCGGCTGCTCAGCAAAGGCGGTACGCATCGGGCGAAAAGAGGTGCAATAGACGTCAATGGGTTCCTGATCACGCGCGGCCTCTTCGCTAAGGCCAACCGATCCAAACTCGGGTTGTGTGAACACGGCTGATGGGATCAAATCGTGGTCCACAGGTGTTGGCTTGCCATTGAACACGGTGTCGACAAAGGCCATGCCTTCTCGAATCGCCACTGGTGTGAGGTTCACCCGGTTGGTCACGTCGCCAATCGCGTAAATGGATGGCACGGCGGTTTGGCTGTACTCATCGACCACAATTTCTCCGCGCCGCCCCAGCTTCACACCAACGTCTTCCAAACCCATATCTGCCGAATTAGGGTCACGTCCCGTGGCAAAGAGCACAGCGTCAAAATTACGTTCGATCCCATTTGTGGATTTTACCCGGACAGCATCGCCTTCTGATTTTGACATCTCCAGAATATTGGTTCCAACATGCAGGTCGATGCCTTTCTCGCACATGGAATCCGCAATCAGGCCACGCGCTTCATCGTCAAAGCCCCTCAGGACCTGCGCACCGCGATAGTATTGTGTCACTTCCACGCCAAGACCATTCAAAATACAGGCAAATTCGCATGCGATATAGCCGCCACCCACGATCAGAATGGATTTGGGCAGGGATTTCATATGGAATAAGTCGTCCGACACCATTCCCAATTCCGCATTCGGCAGGTCTGGCCGCACTGGATGGCCTCCGGTGGCGATCAATATGTGCTTAGCCGAGAAAGTTTCGCCAGTTGCCAGTTCTACCGTATGCGCGTCCTTTATTCGCGCCCGTGCATCAAAACTGTCGACATTCGACCCTTTGAGCAAGTTTCTGTAGATACCTTCCAGCCGATCCAGTTCTTCGTTGAGCCGCCCCGAAAACGCGGTCCAGTCAAACGCGCCCAGCGACATATCCCAACCATAAGCCTGCGCCTCAGCGGGGGCTTGGGCAAATTCGGAGGCAAAGACCATGAGTTTCTTGGGCACGCAGCCGCGAATGACGCAGGTTCCGCCATAACGGTCCTCTTCTGCCAGGGCCACTTTCGCGCCGCCTTGCCCGGCCACGCGCGCAGCACGTACCCCGCCCGATCCACCGCCAATGACAAAGAGGTCGTAGTCAAATGCCATGAGTTGCTGCCTTAATCTTGAAGATCAGAAAACAGATTGTCTGTCTCAACAAAATCAAGACGATCTTCTGCCACTGTTCCATCATTGATATCACGGGTTTCGACCCGGCCATCGCCAAAGCCAACCACCACCACATCGCAGATATCTATGAAAAGCCCATTTTCAACCACGCCAGGCATCTGATTGAGTACCATGGCCATCTGATGCGCATCGCCAATGCGGCCCAGATGCAGATCAAGAATATAATTGCCTTCATCTGTTACAAACGGACGGCTGCCGTTCATGCGAAGAGATGCATCGCGGCCCAGCACGTCCATAGAGATCAAAAGTTCCTCGATTAGCGACTTGGTTGTTTGCCAGCCGAATGGAATGACTTCAACCGGCAAGGGAAACGCACCCAATTTTTCGACTTCCTTGCCGGCGTCAGTGATAACCACCATTTGATCTGAGGCCGTGGCGACGATTTTTTCCTGCAAGAGTGCTCCGCCGCCACCTTTGATCAGGTTGAGATTGCCATCGAATTCATCCGCGCCATCGATTGTCACGTCAATCCAACGTGCCTCGTCAAGGCTAATGACTTCAATGCCGACTTCACGCGCAAGTTCGGCGGTTCTTGTGGACGTGGGAACGCCTCTGATTTTGAGACCGTCTTCGCAGACCAGTTCGCCAAGACAACGTACCATCCAAGCGGCGGTTGATCCGGTGCCGAGACCCACACGCATGCCGTCTTCTACAAAATCCACAGACCGTTTGGCCGCCACGAATTTGGCCTTATCAATCGGTGACAGTTCTCCGGTCATGACGCATCTCCCCAGATACCAATCGGTTCAGGCCGCGTTATACGGAGTTTGTTCCCGGGGGCGAGGGCGAATCGCCAAGTTTTCGCCCTCTGCATCATTCACGGCTGTGCCACGATAGACCAGTTAATCGAGGAACTGGTTTGAATGTCATGCCCTGCTTCAAAGAAAAGAAGAACACCTGTGGCCAGCATCAGTATAAAACCTGCTGTCTGCATTAACCGCCTCTGTACTATATTCAGTTGCGTCTGTGACATCAGTCTGAGCAAAGCGTGTTAAGTTATGGTGAATATGAGTTCACGAAGACAAACCCAACTGATCTGTGGCGGGGACTTTGTGTTCTTGGTCGCTTTTGCACATTGTGTATTCGACCCCACAACATAAAAGAGCCACGGGCAGCCACCTATGTTAAGCAAGAACTATGTTTCTATCCGTCTTTGATATGTTCAAGATCGGCATTGGACCGTCGTCTTCCCATACAATGGGACCGATGGTTGCGGCCGCGCGCTTTTTGGATGCGATGCGAGCATCTCCCTTTGAATTTCACGGATTGCGCGGATCTTTGCATGGGTCTCTTGCTTTTACCGGTGTTGGGCATGCGACGGATCGCGCGACTATTTTGGGCCTCGCAGGATTTCGTCCTGATGATTATGACCATGATCAGGCTGAGGCAGCTCTAGAGACCATTCGCGAAACGCAATCTGTCACACCGCCCGACCTTCCGACACTGTCATTCAATCCCAAAGATGATCTGGTGTTTGACTTCGGCCCGAATTTGCCCGGTCACGCCAATGGTATGATCCTGATGGCCACCGACAGCCAAGGCGATGTGATCCTGCAAGAGATCTATTACTCCATTGGCGGTGGTTTCGTGATGACCGAGGCGGAGCTTGCCTCAGGTCAGGATACGGATGAAGGCGCGCCCATACCCTATCCGTTCAAATCCGCCGAAGAGATGCTGCAAATGGCGGAAACCAGTGGCAAATCTATTGCCGAGATGAAGAAGGCAAACGAAATTGAGCGTGGTGGTACTGAAAACCTGCGCAGCGGTGTGGCCCGGCTTTGGCAGGTGATGAATGGCTGCATCGAACGTGGCATCACGCAGGAGGGTATCCTGCCCGGTGGGTTGCAGGTGAAGCGCCGCGCCAAGGGCATACACGATGCGCTTATCGCCGAGCGTGGCACAAACCTGAATGCGCCGCACAAGATCAACGATTGGATCAGCGTCTATGCGATGGCTGTCAACGAAGAAAACGCCGCCGGGGGGCAAGTTGTCACGGCACCCACCAATGGGGCCGCGGGCGTCGTGCCTGCTGTGATCAAGTACTGGCTGGAGCATGTCCCGGGCGCGTCTGAATCAGAGATTGAAACCTTCCTTTTGACAGCCGCAGCCATCGGTGGCCTTGTCAAATTCAACGCCTCAATTAGCGGAGCTGAGGCCGGGTGCCAGGCCGAGGTGGGAAGTGCTGCCGCAATGGGCGCCGCTGGTTTGGCCGCAGTCCTGGGCGGCACACCAGCTCAGATCGAAAATGCGGCAGAAATCGCGTTGGAACATCATCTTGGGATGACCTGTGACCCAGTCAAAGGTCTGGTGCAGGTACCTTGCATCGAACGCAATGGCTTGGGTGCAATAAAGGCCGTCAGCGCAGCCAGCCTCGCCATGCGTGGTGATGGTACGCATCTTGTCCCGCTGGATGCCTGTATTGAGACCATGCGCCAAACCGGTCTCGATATGAGCGAACGCTATAAGGAAACGTCTCTGGGCGGTCTCGCTGTCAACATTCCAAACTGTTGATGCGAGGTTTTAACTTGGCCAATGGGACGCCGTGTTCTGCAACGCGTTCGCAACCAGTTCAAAATGCTCTGATGGAACTGTGACCAGCATTTTTGGTGCGGTCAGGGCAAGCGATACCGGGCCTGTGGCTTCATTTGATGTGCCGATCTGACCATCTGGTGTGAAACAAATACCGGATATAGGCCATTTCAGCCCTTCTGAATGCCCTTCAACAGCGCCCATCGGAAAAAGCGACACGGTCGTACCTGCAGGCAAGTCCAGATTGATCGCAGGCGGTGCAAGAAACACGGTATCGCAAGGGCCGAGCAGGATGCACGGCTTGTCGGGATAGCGCACGAGAGTGTTGAATGCCGCAAGCTGATGATCGATTCGCGCGCCGGTAAACCCGACGGCAAGGATTAGCGGGCTATCAATGTTGCGCAGGCATTTGTCGAAATCCGTGCTGTCTTGCTCTTCGATTCTGTGTTGCGCATCGCTGGGAATTTTCGAAAGGATTTTATCCGAAATCGAGTCAAAATCGCCGATAACCACATCTGGCAGGATATTATGGTTAATTGCCGCGCCCGCTCCGCCATCGGCTGCAACTATGTAAGATCCCATGGACAAAGCGCGACTCAGGTCACTTTTGTCCAAGGAACCACCACCAACCAAAGTCACAGGGTAAGAATTGTAAACAATCACCTAATTTTCCCCGGATTAACCTCTATTTTGGAAACAAGACACATTCTAGCCGTGAAATGATACGCTAAAATTCTAAGAATCGGGCCGCTTTGGTCTAGGGCAACATGGTAAATCCTGATGTCGCAGGTCATGCAGAGCGAGCAATAAAAAATGGTAAGTACAAGTAAAATCCTAACAGTTTCGTACGGCACGTTCTCGTGCACGCTAGAAGGATTCGATGATTCTTTCGATACAATGAAGGCAATTGCGGAATATTTCCGCGATTTGGCCGCCGATGATCGCTATTTCGGGGCCGAACCGCCGACACCCGACGCCGAAATGCTTGCGCGCATTGCGGAACGCGAGATTGCGCGCCGCGTAGAAGCACATGAAGATCAGGGAAAAATTCACCTGCGCGCTCAGGACGAAGACGGCGCACTGGCGACAACGAGCTTGCTTGCACCCGATATTGAAGAGCCTTCCGAAGTTGCGACAGAAGGCCTCCCAACGATGGAAGACGCTTCTGAACTCGTATCGGAAGCTATCGAGGACTCTTTGGTTGAGCCTGAGTTTGTCGACGAAACCTATGCGGATGCCGACGCCTTAGAGCCGGACCCACAAACCGCGTCAGATGACAATGTTGCGGATGAGGAAGACCTCATTGATGAGGCCCCAACCGAAGACCCGACAGACGAACCTGAAGATGCTTCGGAAATAGAGTCTATTTCGGCGGAAAAGACCGAAACAGAAGAGCTTTTGGCCGAGATTTCCGCGTCTGCAGAGGTTGAGGAAGAAGAAAAGGCTGAGCCCGAGACGTTAGAAGACCACCCGTCGGACTCTTATGACCTAGATCCTGACATTGCTGCCTTTATGGCCGACGCTGCTGCCGAAGAGGCTCAGCTGGCCGCGGCTCAGAGTGATGACTCTGTCGATGACTTGCTCGAAGTCGACGAGATAGAAGCTGAAATTGCCGAACTTGAAGATGTTCAGGACGATCAATCCATTGGTCTGGCCGATTTCATCAGCGAAGGCACCGAAAAGGACGAAGCGCCTGAGCTCTCTGAGTCTGATGACATCGCGGAAAAGCTTCAGCGTATTCGTGCCGTAGCTGCGCAAAGCGAACCGAAGTTTGTGCCCGATGACTTCAGCGAGGACGAACACGCTGAAGACCTCATGGAAAATACGTCGTCTGAACTGGAAGCACTGCTGGCATCGACGCGCGAAGAGGAGGAGTCGGACGGTTCACCACAGCTGGATTTGGCTGCCGAAACCCTCGAGCAAGCGTTCTCCGATGATGAGGAAGAAGATTCAGAAGAACTCGACAAAACAACTGATATTGAAGAGGTTTTCGAAAGTTCGGATGCAGAAGAAACTCAAGAAGCTGCAGAAATCGCTGAGCCTGCTGACGTCATAGAAGAAGATGAACTGGCCCAACTTCTGGCGGATTCCACACCCGACAACTTCGCAGATAGTGAAGCAGACGAATTGGAGGTCTCCGAAGCAATCAAATCCGAAGTGACAAATTTCGAATTAGAAAAAGACGCTTTGGATGCGCCAGCCGAAGACACGGCGGCGATCGAAGACGATATGGAGCCGCTGGTTCTTGGCAGCGATGAGCGGGTGGAAATTGTCGAAGAAGAAACGGTCGCCGAAGACCTGGATCATGACCTTGGGGACTCAACGTTAAGTCCGGAGGACGAGGCCGATCTACTGCGTGAACTGGCCGAGGTTGAGGCCGAGATTGAAACTGACCCGGAGATGTTTAAGGCGGACCGCATCGAGGACGCGGTTGAGGTCGCAGATTTGGCTGATGACAAGATCGATCTGGCGGAGGCCGAAGCGATTGCGGATTCCACATTGGAAATAGCGCAGCAACGCGATGCTTTGAGCAACGCGGACGCTATGACCACTGCCTCCGACCTCGACCCATCGCCCGAGATTGAATCTGCACCAGAGATCGAACCAGAAGAGTCCAAGGAAAAACCGCGCGGCCTGAAACGCCTGCTGGGAATGGGAAAAAGCGAGCCAGAGCAAGACGTTGAGCGGATTTTCGACGAAGCCGATTCACAGATGGAAGACAAAGAGGCGTCACTGCGCCGCAATGCGATCCAACATCTGCGCGCTGCTGTGGCGGCCACTCGTGCCGAGCACAAAGCCGGAGGCAAAATCGAGAAAGACGTCGATGATGCCCCTTACCGTTCGGACCTAGCCGAAGTTGTGCGCCCACGCAGACCCAGCGCGTCTGAAACTGCGAGCACATCTCGTCGCCCGACGCGTCCAGAAGACGTTGATCCTGCGCCATTAAAGCTTGTCGCGGAACAGCGTGTCGATGTAGATCAGGCTCCGGTCCGCCCGCGCCGTGTTTCTGCCGGTGAGCGTCCACCGATGGCCGAAATGCAAACAGAAGCAATGGGTGGGTTTGCAAGTTTCGCGGAAGAGATGGGTGCGACCGAACTTCCGCAAATTCTCGAGGCAGCCGCGGCTTACATGTCCGATGTTGAGGGACGCGCTGAGTTTTCGCGGCCGATGCTGATGAACAAGCTCAAAGAGGTCACGTCAGACAGTTATTCGCGAGAAGACGGTCTGCGATCTTTCGGAGAGCTATTGCGCGGCGGCAAGCTTCGCAAAATCCGTGGTGGTCGCTTTGCGGTGACCGACGAAACCGAATTTCGCAGTGAGGCGCGCGACGCGGGTTAAAGCTTGCAAATTCAAGTCGCCACAAAGCCCGGCCAAGCGTGCCGGGCTTTTTTACGCGTGTTCGGCACCGCAAAAGGCCTGACGCCGCACATCGCAGGGAAGTTCCCCGTATTTTTGGTGAAACCAACGTTTCATCAAGGTCACATTCGAAAACCCACACGCCACTGAGACCTCACTTAAAGGCATTGCGGTTTGAGCCAAAAGATTATGCGCACGGTGCAACCGCAAGTCGCGATAGACTTTCAATGGTGACCGCCCCAAACGATCACCAAAACTGCGTTCCAATTTGCGAGGCGAGACGCCAATGACCTCGGCAATCTGCGCGACGCTTAGTGTGTCCTCCAAATGATCTTCCATCATCTGAAGCGCTTCCTGGATCACTTCGTCTCCCTGCGACATGCGTTGAAACCTGAGATGTTCACCTGTGCCACAAGAAGCTTCACTTTCGCTGAGCCCAAGGTCACGGGACAGCGCCATGGCGGCTATTTCGCCGTCGCGGGATCCGACCAACTCCACCATCATGCGCATAGCAGCCGCAGGTCCCGTGGCGCTGCTCAGGGACTTGTGGTGGCATGTCGACCCTGGATGCATCTCAATTGAGCAATTCATCTCCGATACACCGGTTTGAAAAGCCGAGTGTACCGCAAGACGTTTTGCTCCCAAAACGCCGGCGGCCAAGGGCACAAAGACAGCGGAACCCACGACGCATACGCGCAAGGCGCTTCGGATCGCAGATCGCAAAATGCGTAACTGTTCGGCGTTGGGCGTCCACGCTTGATCAGACCCGCCGATGAGAACCAGAGTTTGATCCGGCCCACAGATCGGACTGCCATTTCCCGGCAAATCAGCGGATCTTAGTTGTGTCCAGGTATAAGCGTTCCGTTCCAGAAGCTGGTTCGCGGCGCGTAAAACATGGATACAGGTCCCGGCGACGAATTCGATGCTATCGTCCTGAGTAATGAAAACAAAATCGCTCGAAAAGTTGCGAGGTTTCGCAGCAACATCCTCCTCGGATGTCGGTTTTGAGTTAAAGTTATGAAGATACATCAGAGCGTATTCTTTCCCTTTCTCAGACAGGCACCGCCACCAAGATGATGGATGGGCCTCTCACATGACATTCCGAATTGACGTCTCTACCGCGTGAAGAAACGACCCTGCCGAAGAGCTTGCTGAAAGCAAGACGAAGCTGTCTTGCGCGTCCCGCACAACCATCACGCCCAGGTGCTCCATAACAGTGCGCGCAACATGTCCTTCTGCAAAAACATCTGCATGCAAATCAATCGGGCAAATCCGCTCCAGCGCGTGCCGGCTCGACGCGCCGGACAGATGGAGCGCCGTCCATACATCGGTCTGGTCGGTCACATACACCGCGGCTTTGACCCGCTTGGCAACAATAGCCGCGGCGTCGGGCTGGTCATGCGTGAACACGACGAATGCCTGGTCCTGTGCCATCCGCAACAGCCGGGCGTTGCCGTCTTTTGAAATCGCAGAGTGACCGACCTCGGGCACATCTACTCCATATCCGGTTTTAATTGCCTTGAGTGCTTTGGCTTCATCGCCAAGCGGCAACGCAATAGAGACCAACGCAAAATCCGCAGGTGAAACGAGGCGTACGTTGCCGAAGGTTTCATCATAGCCAGCAAGAGGCGGTTCAGCGATCAGCTTATACTCAGCCACGAAGACGCTCCCCTTCTGGATCAACGAAATGGGCCGAGACGATTTCAACGTCTATCTCAACACCATGAACCGGGCTGACGGCGCGCACGATTTCGCCTTTGCGCGTGTCGCCTTGCTTGATGAAACCAAGCCCAATGTGATGACCTAGGTTCGGCGAATAGGCAACAGAGGTCATCCACCCCTGATCATGGTCCATATCAGCCGGATCATGTTTGTTCAGGAAATGAGATCCAGCAATCAGCTTGCGGGTTCGATCCACCGGGCGGAACCCCATGAGCTTGATCGCATCGTCCCGGGTCATCTCAGGGCGCTGCGATAGAACCTGGCCGATGGATTCTTTTTTCTGGCTGACCATCTTGCCCAGTCCGATATTGAGCGCCGTGGTCTGACCGTTGAGTTCATTTGCGGTCGCATGACCTTTCTCAATCCGCATCACGCCAAGGGCCTCGGTGCCATAAGGTACCGCGTCAAATTCTGCGCCGGCCTCATTCAATACGCACATCATGGAATTGCCATAGCGTGCAGGCACCGCGATCTCGTAGGCCAGTTCACCTGAAAACGAAATCCGGAACAGCCGGGCCGGGATGCCGCCGCACACGGATATTTCGCCACACGCCATAAAAGGAAACGCCTCATTCGAGATGTCATGCTCTGCGTCAATCACCTTGCGTAGAAGGTTCCGCGAATTGGGCCCGGCAACTGCGAACTGCGCCCAGCCATCCGTGGTGGAGATGAGGTGCACGTCCATGTTGGGCCAGAGACATTGCCGCGCAAACTCCAGACGGCGGAACACCAGCACGGCGTTGGCTGTCGTGGTGGTCATCACATAGTGGTTCTCACCCATGCGCGCTGTGGTGCCGTCATCATAGCAGATGCCATCCTCGCGCAGCATCAACCCATAGCGGACTTTACCAACGGGCAAGGTTGAGAAGGTGTTGGAGTAGACCTTGTCCAAAAACGCGCCCGCGTCCTTGCCTTGAATGTCGATCTTACCCAGCGTGGTCACATCACAAATGCCCACCGATTGGCGGGTCATGCGCGCCTCACGGTCAACAGAGTCCCGCCAACCCTTTTCACCGTCCCGCGTGTACCATTCAGCCCGGAGCCAGTTGCCGACCGTGACAAAGCTTGCACCGTTTTCCTCGGCCCATTTATGCGATGGCGTCAGGCGATAGGGCCGGAAATCCTTGCCGCGCGCGCGGCCAGCCAATGCGCCGATCGGGACAGGTGTGTAAGGTGGGCGGAAGATGGTCGTGCCGACTTCCGGGATCGTCTTGCCCGCTTCCTCGGCGAGAATGGCAAGACCGGCAATGTTGGAGGTCTTGCCCTGATCCGTGGCCATACCCATGGTGGTGTAGCGTTTCAGCAATTCGACCGAGCGGAACCCTTCGGTATTGGCCAGCTTGATGTCCTTGACGGTCACATCGTTCTGAAGATCAACCCAGGCCCGTTTCCTGCTTTCACCCACATGCCAGAAGGCGGCATAGTCACGTGGTTCATCCTCGGCCTCGGGTATGTCAGTCTTTTTGGCTTTGAAACCAAGGTCTTTTAGTTGTGCAGCAGCCTCTGCATGACCTTCTGCAAGCGCGCTTGCCAAAGTCATAGATCCATTGGCCGCGCCAGCGACCGTCATGCCGACGGGCAATTCGCCGCCAGGCACGAACGCGCAAAGATCGTCGCGCCATGTTGGGCGACCACGTTGGTGACAGGTCAGATGCACATTTGGATTCCATCCACCCGACACGGCAAGCGCATCAACTGGAATAACCTTGCCATTTGTCAGCGTGATGGACTTCAGGCCTTTGCGGCCCACGGTGTCCATTACGGCCTCTCCGGCAATGTGTTTGACGCCGGGAAGGTTCAGGGTCGCAGGTTTGTCGCGACTGTCGATCACAACCGGCACGTTCACACCTTTGGACTGCAAATCCGCTGCCGTGCGCCATCCGTCGTCATTGTTAGTAAAGACCGCAACCTGCTGACCGGGCGTGACACCGAAGCGGTTTGCATACGTCCGGACTGCACCAGCCAGCATAATGCCCGGGCGGTCATTGTTGCCAAAGGCGATTGGACGCTCAGTTGCACCCGCAGCCAGAACGGCCCGTTTGGAATAGATGCGCCACAGGATCTGCCGTGGCTTGCCTTCGCTATCGGCCAGATGATCGGTACACCGTTCCAAGGCGCCATAGACGCCGTGATCATAGGCACCATAAACGGTGGTCCGCGTCATTAAGCGTACGTTGGGCATATTGCTCAGCTCCGCCACGGCTTGAGCCGCCCAATCCGCGCCGGACATGCCTGCGACCTCAAGCGTTTCGGAATTTAGCCGGCCGCCAGGACGGAAATCTTCATCCGCCAGAATGACTCGCGCGCCGGACCGAGCGGCCGTCAAGGCGGCCATCAAGCCGGACGGACCCGCCCCGATCACCAGAAGATCGCAATGCAAGAACCCTTTGTCATATGTATCTGGGTCTTCCTGCATGGACAGCTTGCCCAGCCCGGCCGCCGAACGGATGATTGGCTCATAAAGCTTTTCCCAGAATGCTTTGGGCCACATGAATGTTTTGTAATAGAACCCTGCCGACAGGAAGGGCGAGACCAAGTCATTCACTGCCAAAAGGTCGTATTCAAGTGATCCGCGGTGGTTTTGTGATGTGGCGTTTAGCCCATCAAAAAGCTCCACCATCGTGGCACGCGTGTTGGGTTCCTGATACGCTCCATTGCGCAACTGCACCAAGGCATTGGGCTCTTCTGATCCAGCCGTAAAGACACCGCGTGGGCGGTGGTATTTGAACGACCGGCCCATTAAAACCTGACCATTGGCCAACAGAGCAGAAGCCAGTGTATCACCGGCAAAGCCGCGCATCCACTTGCCGTTGAACCGGAATTTTATCTGTTGGTTGCGGTCTATCAATCCGCCATCAATACGCCCCGCCTGACTCATTTGTCTCGTCCTCGTGCACGGGCCACATCGCGGGCGATTTCCACATTCGTGATTTCATGCGTCAACGTATTGCGCGTCACCATCAGCCACGAGCGATCGCCCTGTTCGTGATACCAAAGCTCTTTGTGTTCGCCTGCCGGATTGTCACGCAGATAGCCGTAGGCGTGGAACTGCTCCATCGCGTCCTCAGCTTGCCAGTCTGGGCGGTCGATCAGGGATGCATCGCCCAGGTAGACAAATTCGGCGGCGTCACGCGGCCCGAGAAGAGGGTGATTGATGATCATTGCCTGTCCCTCCTCAATGCAGGTTGGGCTGATTGCCCACGCCTTTTTCGTCGATGAGATTACCGGTCATGAACCGATCAAGGCGCATTTGCGTGGCCACCGGATGCGGTGTGTCTCGAGCCAGTAGATGGGCATAACAGAACCCGCTGGCAGGCGTTGCCTTGAACCCGCCGTAGCACCAGCCGCCATTGAAATAGAGCCCGTCAATATGGGTCTTGTCGATAAAGGGCGAGCCATCCATCGACATATCCATGACCCCACCCCAGGACCGCAGCAAGCGGGCGCGGCCAATCATTGGCATGATGGCCATGCCGCCTTCACAAACGTCTTCGACCACGGGCAGATTTCCGCGCTGGGCATAAGTGTTGTACCCATCAATGTCGCCGCCAAAAACAAGTCCGCCCTTGTCCGATTGACTGACATAAAAATGCCCGGCACCGAAGGTAATCACCCCCGGCAGGGTTGGTTTGAGACCTTCCGAAACGAAGGCCTGAAGCACATGGCTCTCAATCGGTAGCCGCATGCCCGCCATAGCCGCGACGCGCCCCGAAGACCCGGCCACACACATCGCCACTTTCTTGGCGCGGATCGCTCCGCGTGAGGTTTGCACACCCACGCACCGCCCGTTCTCGATGTCGATACCTGTGACTTCACAGTTCTGAATGATGTCCACACCACGGCTGTCCGCGCCCCGCGCATAGCCCCACGCCACCGCATCATGCCGCGCCGTGCCACCGCGCCGCTGAAACAGCCCGCCTTTGATCGGAAAGCGTGCGTTGTCATAGTCCAGAAACGGAAGCTCTTCGCGCAGTTGCGCGGCATCGACCAATTCCGCATCAGCACCCGCAAGGAACATCGCATTGCCCCGCCGCACGAATGCATCACGCTGACCATCGGTATGGATGAGGTTCAGGATCGACCGTTGCGAGACCATCGAGTTGTAGTTTGTGTCCTGCTCCAGGTTCTCCCAGAGCTTCATACTGAGCTCATAGAACGGCTCGTTCCCAGGCAGGAGGTAGTTGGACCGGATGATCGTGGTGTTCCGCCCGATATTGCCTGATCCAAGCCAGCCCTTTTCGAGCACGGCCACATTCGTCATGCCGAATTCTTTCGACAGGTAGTAAGCCGTAGACAGCCCGTGCCCACCGCCGCCAATGATGATGATGTCATATTCCGGCTTTGGCTCTGGCTCACGCCAGGCGCGTGTCCAGCCCTTGTTTCCGGTTAGTCCCTGCCAAAGAACTTTGAACCCACTGTAGCGCATGCGGCGAATCCCAGCTTTGTTTGAATCAGATTGGCGCAGACCGGAGCGCTCGACTTTTCTGGAAAAGACGGATATGTGACTTTAATGGACATAATTGGTTCAGAATCGGAAAGTACGCGGTACATTGGCATCCTGCCCATACCCGGTTTTGCAATGATGTCTTTCGCAGCTCTCACAGAACCGATGCGCGCTGCCAACTTGTTGGCCCGGCAAGACCTCTACCATATGGTCACGTTTTCAACGGATAAGAAACCCATTCCAAGCTCTGGAGCCGGTGTGGTGATGCCCGAAGCGCGCTTGGGGGAAGAGACCAAACTTGACTACCTCTTTGTTGTCGCCGGAGGTGATCCGACACTCTATGACAATCGGCCGGTTATGCGCTGGCTCTCTCGTCATGCACGTGAAGGGACGTTTCTGGGCGGCGTGTCAGGTGGCCCGATCATCCTGGCCCGCGCTGGCCTGATGGCTGGGCGCCGCATGACGGTGCATTGGGAACACGCCGGCGCACTGGCGGAAATCTCACCGCATCTTTTGCTGGAGCGCTCACTCTACGTGATCGACCGCGACCGCGTGACCTGTGCCGGTGGCACCGCGCCGATGGACCTGATGCATGCGCTGATCGCGCAGCACCATGGTGTTCCATTCGCACGGATCGTCAGTGACTGGTTCATGCACACAGAAATTCGCCCCTCTGCCGGGCCGCAGCGGGCGGGGCTTGTCGAACGTGTGGGCACAACGGTGCCTGCTATCCTTGACGCGGTTGAAGCAATGGAAGCGCACGTGGCAGAGCCTGTATCCCTCGCGGCGCTGGCCAACACCGCGGGGTTGTCGCCACGCCAGCTTAACAGGCTTTTCCAATCCAAGCTTGGCCGCTCAACCATGCGCTATTATCGGGAACTGAGGTTGGAAAAAGCCCAAAGCCTGTTGCGAAACTCTCCATTGAGCCTGACTGAAATTGCTTTGGCCACAGGCTTTGCAAGTTCGGCTCATTTTTCGCGCGTGTTCTCCGAACAATTCGGACAGCCACCCTCTAGCTACAGATGACCGCGTTCGCGTCAGGCCGTGTTGATTTGCGCCAGGCATCTTGCCAAGCACAGGGGATACTTTAGGCTGCATTTCAACAATTTCGGAGGCCTAAATGCACATCCTTGTCCTGCAACATGAACGCGTCGAACACCCCGGCGTTTTCCGTGATTTCCTGAAAGAAGACGGGCACACGTGGGATGCTGTAGAGCTTGATGAAGGAGAGCCTCTGCCATCTATTGATGGCTACGATGCGCTTTGGGTTATGGGCGGCCCGATGGACACGTGGCAAGAAGACGAGCACCCGTGGCTGAAAGAAGAAAAAGCCTTCATTCGGAATGCAGTAGAGGAGCGTGGCTTACCTTATCTGGGGCTTTGCCTCGGTCATCAGCTTCTGGCCGAAGCGCTGGGCGGCAAGGTGGAGCCAGCCAAGACCCCGGAAATCGGTGTGCTAGAGGTGCAGCTCACCGAGGCCGGAGCCAGCGGTGTTTTCTTCGATGGTGTTCCTGAAGTTTTTGAATGCCTGCAATGGCACTCGGCCGAAGTCACTGCGATCCCTGCAGGCACACAGGTTCTGGCCACATCACCGGCCTGCGCAGTACAGGCGATGAAATGGGGGACGCGTGCGTTTTCCACGCAATTCCATGTCGAGATCGAAGCTGATACCGTGCACAACTGGAACAACATTCCCGAATATGCTGGTGCGCTCGATAAGGCGATTGGCAAGGGCAAGGTGACAGAGCTTGAAGCGGCCTGTGCTGAACGCATGGAGACGTTCAATTCCATGGCCGAGCGGCTTTACATCAACTGGTTACAAGCCACAGCACGCACCTGATCAGGCGTTCTCAAACGAAAAGCGCGCTTTGACCGGCTCCAACTGCGGCGTCCCCGAAATGTAATCTGCCGCTCGCGCTGCGATCATCTGCGTTGGCGCGTTGAGATTGGCGCTGATCACCTTGGGCATGACAGAGGCATCCACGACCCGTAGCCCCTCAATCCCATGCACGCGGAACCGATCATCCACAACGGCATCTGGCCCGTCCCCCATGCGGCATGTGCCACAGGGATGGAAATCCGTCGTCACATTCGCGCGTACCCATTCGGCGATCTCGGCATCGCTTTTGACATCCGGTCCGGGGTCAATTTCTGTGTCTCTGAGCCCATCAAACGCACGTTGCGAAAAAAGCTCTCGCGCCCGGTGCACGCCCTCAACCAACTCGCGCACGTCATGTGCGTCGGAGAGATAGTTGAATTGCAGAAGTGGATGTGTGTTCGGGTCAGGTGAAACCAGCCGAAGATGCCCAACACTGCGAGGTCTGAGCTGATCCACATGACAGGCAAAAGCCTGCATCAATGTGATCTTGTTGCCTTTGTACTCAAAACCCACAGGGCCGAAGTGATATTGCAAATTGGGATAGCGAACGTCTCTATTCCCGCGGATCAATCCGCCCGCTTCCCATATGTTGGATGCAGCAACCCCGTCGCGTGCAAACACCCATCGGACCCCAGCGCGGAGTTTGTTCCAGGGCCGGTCCACGCGGTGGATAGGATAAGATTTCAGACACTCAAACTGCAGGATAACACTCGCGTGGTCTTGCAAGTTGCGACCGACGCCAGGCAAGTCATGCGCCACTTCAAGGCCGATCTCTTTAAGGTGGTCCGCAGGTCCAATGCCAGAGAGCATCAGCAGCTGAGGTGAATTGATAGCGCCGCCTGAAAGAATGATTTCGCGACCAGCGACCACGGAGAAAGTTTCCTTGCCCTGAGAGACCTCTACTCCGGTTGCGCGATTGCCGCTGACCCGAATGCGCTGCACCATCGCACGTGTCAGGAGCGTGACGTTTCCCCTCTGCAATGCCGGGCGAAGATGCGCCACCGCCGCAGAGCACCGCCGCCCGTTGCGCTTAGTTGCGTCCAGTCGCGCAACGCCTTCCGGATTGTGGCCATTCAGATCATCAGACTGCCCTTGGCCAGCTTGCACACCCGCCTCAATAAAGGCGTCGTACAGCGGATTGTCGTAGCTGCCCGGCATTGTCCCCAAAGGTCCGCTATCCCCACGATAGGTGTCACCGCCACCGGCATAGGTTTCGCCTGCACGAAAATAAGGAAGACAGTTTTCGTAGCGCCAGTCCGACAGGCCAAACTCATCTGCCCATGCTTCGTAGTCCAGAGGATGACCGCGCATGTAGACCATGGAGTTGATCGAAGAGGACCCACCAACGACCTTGCCGCGCGGCATGAAAATCTCACGATCAAAACACGACTGTTCAGGGGATGTATTGTAATTCCAGTTCAGCTTTGGATCACGCCAGGCCTTGTAAACACCGGCTGGCATGTGGATCATAAGATCACGGTCCATTGGGCCTGCTTCAAGGATCAGGATGCTTTTGGATGAGTCGGCCCCCAGTTTGTTGGCTAATGTACATCCGGCTGACCCGGCACCGATGATGATATAGTCATACTGAGATGCGATCTGGCTCATGCGTCGTCGCCCCAGCCATCGGATTGCATCTCTCTCAGGCGGCTTGCCGTGCGTTCGAACTCAAATGTACCTTCGCCTTCGATATAGAGAAACTCAGGCGTGGCCGCCGCGGAACACACAATGCGCACCTTGGCCTCATAAAGCGCGTCGATCAATGTCACGAAACGCTTTGCTTCGTTGTAGTTCGAACGCCCCAAAAGTGGTACGTCTTCCAACACCAAAACCCGCGCCGCCTGTGCCAGTGCAAGATAATCCGCGGCACCCAAGGGCCGTCCGCACAGATCATAGAACGAAGCGCGCGCCACACCGTTGTGAAAGGCGGGGATTTCGACGTCTCGTTTATTGACGACAAGTGTCAAAGGCGCACCCTTACCGTCTGTCAGATCATCCCAAACGGATTGAATGGCCGCGCGTGCCTCGGGATTGATAGGCGTGAAGTAGCTGGGTGTTCCGGCCAGACGCCCCTGCCTATAATCTGTTGGGCTGACCATTTCATGCACGATCATGCGCTCTTTCAACAAGTCAATGAATGGCAAAAAGAGCTGACGGTTCAGCCCATCTTTGTACAAGTCGTCGGGCACCCGGTTCGAGGTTGTCACAACCGCAACGCCAGCTTCAAAAAGCGCCTCAAAAAGACGTCCCACGATCATGGCATCGGTAATGTCGGTGATCTGCATCTCGTCAAAGGCGAGACAGCGCAGGTTGTCCGAAACTGATTTCGCCACCGGAAGAAGCGCGTCCTCGGCCCCCTCTTCACGCGCCTTGTGAAGCCCGGCATGAATCTCTTGCATGAAGGCGTGAAAATGCACACGCCGGTTCGGCACGGTTAGCGTCTCAACGAACATGTCCATCAACATGGATTTGCCACGCCCAACGCCACCCCAGAGATAAAGTCCCATAGGGGCCTCGGTCTTTTTTCGGAAAAGCCCCTTCTTGACCGGTTTTGCAAGCTCCTCCCGGATACGCTCAAATTGCGGTATCACCGCCTCTTGCGCGTCATCGCGGGTCAGAACCCCCTCAGAGACAAGCCGTTCATATCGCTCGATCAGCGTTTCCATAAAAGTTGGATAACGAAGCCAATCGACAGAGAAAAGGAGGAACAGGATCAGCAATCGGAATTGTACCCGGCACAAAAGCTGAATTGACGGGCGTTCCCGCTCCATTCAGACTGCGTGTCCGGAGGCCTTGATGCAGAAGTCGACACCCCTCTTTACCCCGGTTCTGATTGCAGGCGGCCTGATCCTTCTGGTGTCCTTCGCAATCCGCTCTTCCTTTGGTGTGTTTCAAATTCCCATCGCCGAAGAGTTCGGTTGGCTTCGTGCTGAATTCAGTTTGGCCATCGCTATACAGAACCTCGCGTGGGGCATTGGTCAGCCGATCTTTGGCGCGATTGCTGAAAAGATTGGCGACCGAAAGGCCATCATCATCGGCACACTCCTCTATGCCGCAGGCCTTGTGCTGTCGTCCTTTGCGGTCACGCCAGAGGCGCATCAATTCTATGAGGTTCTTGTTGGCTTCGGAGTGGCAGGAACCGGGTTTGGTGTGATTCTGGCCATTGTGGGTCGTGCCAGCAGCGACGAGAACCGCTCGATGAGCCTGGCCATTGCCGCTGCTGCCGGATCCGGCGGACAGATTGTCGGCCCTCCTATCGCAGAGGCGCTCTTGGCGGTCATGCCCTGGCAAAGCGTTTTCGTCCTCTTTGCGGTAGCAATTCTGGGGGTTCTGCTATTGCTGCCGATGTTGCGTGCGCCAAGTGACGCTGGTCCCGCGGCTCTCGAAGAATCCCTGAGCCAGATGCTGGGCCGCGCTTTTCGCGATCCCAGCTATACACTCATATTCCTGGGCTTCTTCTCCTGCGGCTATCAGCTTGGGTTCATCACCGCGCATTTCCCAGCCTTCGTCACCGAGGTTTGCGGCCCTATCGAGCCGGGCAGCCTCTTGCACGGCATGGGTGTGACAACAACATCCGCGCTGGGCGCGATGGCGATTGCGCTTATTGGCGCGGCCAATATCGGCGGCACGCTTCTGGCAGGATGGTTGGGCAAGAGTTACTCTAAAAAATACCTTCTGGCCGGGATTTATACCGGCAGAACCTTGATCGCTGCGGTGTTCATTTTGCTGCCCGTGACACCGACGTCCGTCGTCCTGTTTTCCATTGGCATGGGATCCCTTTGGCTGGCCACTGTGCCGCTGACCAGCGGGTTGATCGCGCATATCTACGGGCTGCGCTACATGGGCACGCTCTACGGGATTGTGTTCTTTAGCCATCAGCTTGGAAGCTTTCTTGGCATTTGGCTCGGCGGGCGCATGTATGACGTTTTTGGGGATTACAATCTTGTTTGGTGGATTGGTGTCGGCGTCGGGGCTTTTTCGGCCATTGTACATCTCCCCATCCGGGAACGCGCCTTGCAAACACCTCAGCCGGCCTGAGGCTCAGCGCTTCAGCAAGTCCAATGCTTTTCCGACATCCTCGACGCATGTGTATGTGAGCGAGTGCCCCGCACCTTCGATGACTTCATGACGCGCAGCCCGGTTCCATTCAGCCAGCTTACCCAGCCCGGAGATAGGGATCACATCGTCCTCGCGTCCCCAGATCGCCAGGACAGGGATACCCGCCTTGGCAATGGCGCGATGCGCCGGTTCCAGATCCTCATCCAGAACACCGCGCAGCGATGACCACATGGCGTGAGCAAATCCACGGCGGCGGGTTTCGGCGGTTTGCATGTCATAGATATCCGGAATGGCCGCAGGTGTGCTCCGCTCGGACTCGATCCCTTGTCTGAGGACTTTGGAAAAAAACGCATAGGTCACCCAACGACCGAACCACTCGTATTTGGTAATAAGATCGGCGATGGAACCCAGGTCGTGCCCCAGGCCTGCAGGCGCGATTAGGCAAAGTTGCCGCAGCCTGTCTGGATGCTCTGCTGCATAGCGCGCGACAATCGCACCGCCCATGGAGTACCCCAGCAACGTGATGTCGTCCTCTACACCTTGGTGTTCCAAAAGCGCGTTGAGTTGTGCATTGAAAAACGCGCCATCCTGCTCACCGCGTGGGCGATCAGAATACCCTCGCCCATAGAGATCAAAAACCAACACCCGAAACCCCAGGCCCCCCAGATGTTCAGCCACAGGCCCCCACACAAAGGACGGCGTGCTCAGTCCATGCACACAGACGGCAACCGGCCCCTCATCGGCACCCAGCCATTGATAGTGCACCCGGCCTTTCGGCAGGTCCGCAAACGCCCCCGGCGCAGATGCCTGCGCCGCCCTGTTCATTCCGGGGCGTGTCAGGTCGAGCATAAACGGTCCGAAAACAACAAGCGCCACGAGCCCAATCAAAACCCACCAGATCATGAGGCCGCACGCCAGACATCGAGAATGTAACGGCTTGTCATCAAATCGAGATGCGCACCGCCGCCGTTCTTAAAAAGAGTGATGTCGCCCTCACTCTCACGCCGATATCTTTCTGGCTCATAATAGTCTGCGACCAGATGATCTCGCGTGATCGTTCCAGCCTCCAGCGGAATCTTGATTTCTCCGATATGGCCCACAGTTGTGTCGTAGCTGTCGACAAAAACTCTTGAGCGTAAAAGCGCCTCGTCGTCCACTTCGCGCATATCGGGGCGATAGGCCCCGATGACATCAATATGCTGTCCGGGTTGAAACCAGGCACCCTTTAGCAGGGGTTCGGTGGACATGGTGGCGGATGTCACAATGTCCGCCTGCTTCACGGCCTCTTCCAGATCAGCCATGATCTTTATACCGGGGCAGTCCAATTGCATCGCTTCGGCATTTCTCTGAGTACGGTTCCAAAGCAAGAACTCAGCCTCTGGAAACCCGGCACTATAGGCCTGAAATAGCGATCGCCCAACCGTCCCGGCCCCAACAATCAGAATTTTCCGGCTATCAGGTCGCGCCAGTTTGCGCGCGGCGTAAAGGCTGTCGCCTGCGGTCTTCCATTTGGTGACCAAATGAAAATCAATCACCGCTTCAAGCGCGCCATTCGCGTCTGAAAACACGCTGACTGATCCATTGATCATCGGATTGCCTGCCTGAGGGTTCTTTGGGAATACTGTTGCTGACTTAACGGCCAAGCCCATCCCGTCAATCCACGCCGCTCGGCTCAGCAATGTGTCAGGATCACGGTAGAGGAACGTGTCACCGATCTCGGCCTTGGGTAAGCGGTGGCCTGCCTCGAAGGCGCCACACAAGGCGATCCAGTCAAGCCGCGCCTCACCTTCTGCAAATGGAATGATAGAGATAGTCATGACACGGCCCCGTTTGATTTCCTCCAACATGCGTGGATCACCATACGCGGTCAAACCTTCAGCGTGCGATCCGCGGCTTTTTGGGGTCGCTGACCGGCGCTCTGGATTCGCGCCACACCATGTAAAGCCCGGAGCTGAGGATCAATATGATCCCGATCCAGGCCGTCTTGTCGGGCCATGTCCCGAACACTGACACGCCCCAGAAGATGGCCATCGGCATCGAGACATATTCAAATGGTGCCGCAAAAGCCGCCTCTGAAATGCGGTAGGCCTGGCTGATGAAAAAGCCGCCCAAAAGGCCACTCACGCCAAGCATCACAAGGATCCACCAATCGCCGGGGTCAATCGGCCCCCAGGCCCGGAAAAGAAAGGCCAGAGACGGGTGATCCTGATCTGCGAATTTTCCATCGCCAAGTCCCAAACCAATCAAGCTGCACGCAACGAAAAAGGTAATTTGAATGTAGACCGCCATGGTTGCCGCGGACTCGGTTCCGCCAACTCTTCGAGCCACGATATGGATCACGGCGTAAAGTACAGCGGCGGCCATGGGCAAAAGCGCGGCGATCTGAAACGCGGATGTGCCGGGTTTCACGATGATGAGAACGCCAAGAAAACCAACTGCAATGGCGCTCCAGCGACGGGGCCCGACGGCCTCTTTCAAAAACAGGATCGAAAATATGGTGATGACCAGCGGTGACACGAAGAAGACTGCAATCGCATCGGCAATGGGCATCGCGGCCAGACCCAGGAAAAGACAGGTATTGGCGGCGACCACACAAAGCCCGCGGAGCAGATGCGCACCGGGGCGGCGTGTGCGCAGAACTCTGATTCCATAAATTGGCAGGAAAAAGATCGCGAATGTCGTCAGCGCTACCAGTGTTCGGTAGAAAACAATCTGGTGCAGGGCATAGTCGCCCGACAAGAACTTGATCCCGACATCGTTTAGCGAAAAGCAAATCACGGCAACCAGAGCACAAAGCGCGCCAACAAGGTTGGTGCGCGTGGTGGTCATGTCCGTGAACCCGCCATGCGCATGGCCCGTTCCAGAGCATCCAGAAACCGGGACCGATCTGCCTTGCCAAAGCTTTTGCCGCCGCCTTGTCGAAATGGATCCGCCGAGCGCAGGTCGCTCATCAAGTCCCGCGTGGCCAGTACATTTCCGACGTTTTTCTCGGTCAGCATCTCGCCATTGTGCTTGAGTACCAAGGCACCGGCCTCAATGCACTTGGCGGCAAGCGGGATGTCCCCAGTCACAACCACATCTCCAGCAGCGGCACGCTCGGCAATCCACATATCGGCCACGTCCGGACCTTCGGGGACGATCACCATCTCGACCAAAGGGTTTTGCGACATGCGCAACCCGCCGTTCGAGACGAAATACATCTGTGCCTTGTGCCGTGTGCCAACACGCTCAATCTCTGCTTTCACAGGGCAGGCATCAGCATCAACATAGAGCGCCATGACTTACGCGCTCGAAGAGTCAGAGCGTTTGACCTTGAACTCTTCTGGAATTGGCATCCTGTTGAACGCGTCCAACCCAGCAATCTTGTAGGCCTCGGCAAGGGTCGGATAGTTGAAGGTGTTCTGCACAAAGTAATCCACTGTGCCTTTGAGGTTCAGCACCGCTTGCGCGATATGGATCAGCTCCGTCGCGCCTTCGCCGACGATCTGTACGCCGAGTACCCTGCGCGTTTTGAGCGAGAACAACATCTTCAGCATCCCATGCTCAAGCCCCATTATATGGCCCCGTGACGTTTCCCGAAACCGCGCCACACCGACCTCATAAGGGATCCCGCGTTCACACATTTCCTCTTCTGACATGCCACAGGTCGAGATTTCCGGCACCGAATAGATGCCATAAGGGAACCATGGCGATTCCGGCAACGTTGGTGTGTCGAGCGCATGACAGGCTGCAATTCGACCCTGTTGCAAAGAGGTTGACGCAAGCGAGGGCCGCCCGATTACATCGCCTGCCGCATAGATGTGCGGCACGGTCGTCTGATATGTCTTGCGATCTACTTCAAGCCGTCCGCGATGATCGGTTTCAAGCCCTGTCACCTTGAGATTGAGTTTCTCGGTCGCCCCCATGCGCCCTGCTGCAAACAGCAACATCTCTGCACGCACATGCCGCCCGTTTTCTAACGTCACTTCGACATGTTCGCCAGCATCCTCAATCGTTTGAATAGCCGAGCCAAGCCGTAAATCGACACCGTTTTCCCGGATTTGATGCGTAAAGTCCTGAATGAGCGTGTTGTCGATGAAATCGAGGAACGTTTCGCGCGGCTCGATAAGTGTCACGCGCACATCCAGCGTCGAGAACATCGTCGCGTATTCAACGCCAATGACACCGGCACCCACCACAATCAGGCTTCGTGGGATTCGCGCCAGTTCCAGAAACTCATCGCTATCAACGATTGTGCGTTTGTTGAAAGGCACATCGTCGGGCCGATAGGTCTTGGTGCCCGTGGCAATCAAAAACCGATCTGCCGAAAGCCGTGTTACTTCCCCGGCCTCAGTGGCCACTTCGATCTCGTTGGGCCCGACAAAACTGGCCAGCCCATGCAACGTATCGACATGGTTTCGGTTGAACTGATGCTCCAGCAGGTCAACTTCGTAGTCGAGCGTTTTGTGAAGCCGCACCTTGAGGTCCTGCGCTTCAATGTCGTCTTTCACCCGATAGGAACGCCCGTAAAAGCTCCGTTCGCGCCAGCCGGACAGGTTCAGAACCGTTTCACGCAGGGTCTTGGATGGGATCGTCCCGGTGTGTACTGACACTCCGCCCAGGCGATCCTTGCGATCAATGACAAGCACACGTCGTTTCAGCTTACCCGCCTGAATGGCGGCTGCACGACCTGCGGGACCAGAGCCGATGATAATGAGATCGTAGTGGCTCATCGTTCACCCGCCATAGAGCGCTTCGGCGTGGAAGGCGACGTGGTCTTCCATGAAGGTCGAAACAAAGAAGTAGCTGTGATCATATCCCGGCTGCATCCTGAGCGTCGACACCTGCCGCCGTGCGGCGCAGGCCTGGGCGAGGCTGTCGGGCATAAGCAGGTCGACAAATTGGTCCTTGGTGCCCGTGTCGGTCAGAACTGGGCCGGCAAAGCCATGCTCTTGCATCATCAATGTCGCGTCATGTGCGGCCCATTTGCTTTCATCTTCACCTAAATAGGCGCTTAGCTGCTTGCGCCCCCAATCGCCTTTGGTGGGGTTTGAGATTGGTGAAAACGCCGACACCGACTTAAATCGTCCAGGCAGACCCATAGCCAATGTCAAAGCGCCGTGGCCGCCCATAGAATGTCCTGTTATGGCTTGTAGCTCTGGCTCCAGTGAGAACTCCTTGAACACCAGCGCCGGCAATTCCTCGGCCACATAGTCCCACATCTGGAAATGCGGCGCCCAGGGCTGTTGCGTGGCATTCACATAAAATCCTGCGCCTTGCCCGAGATCATAGGCGTCGTCATCTGCCACCCCTTCTCCGCGAGGCGAAGTGTCAGGAAAGATCAGTGCAATGCCCTGTTCCGCCGCCCATTGTTGCGCCCCGGCCTTCACCATCGCATTCTCATGCGTGCAGGTCAGACCAGAGAGATACCACAGCACCGGCACCGGACCGGATTGCGCCTCTTCAGGAAGGAACAAGCCAAAGGTCATGTCACAGGCGCAGGATTTTGAACTGTGTGAATAAACCCCCTGAACGCCGCCAAAACAGGCGTTTTCCGAAACTGTTTCCATTCTATGTGTCCTTCTCACTGGTCTGGGCTTGATAAAGCGCCATGATCTCTTCCAGCGGCTTTTTGATATTTGCCGCCGCGGGCACCGTAGCATCCTCAGTCGCGTGTCCAACCGCCAAAATCATTACCGGTTTTTCATGCTCGGGCCGATCCAGCGTCTGATTGAGGAATCCCATCGGGTTGGGCGTATGTGTCAGGCAGTAAAGCCCGGCTGCATGCAAGGCCGTAATCAGAATGCCCGTGGCAATGCCCACGCTTTCCGGCACATAATAGTGCTTTTGCCGCGTCCCATCCGGTGCCACGCCGTAACGTTGGGCAAAAATCACGATAAGCCAGGGCGCTTGGGTCAAATGTGGTTTTTCCACGCCCGTGCCAATTGGCTCCAACGCTGCAAGCCATGCGTCTCCGGCGCGCCCCGAATAGAACTTCTCTTCCTCTGCTTCCGCGGCTTCGCGTATCTGCGCCTTCAACTCAGGGTCCGAGATTGCCGCGAAAAACCACGGTTGTTGATTGGCCCCTGACGGTGCCGTGCCAGCAGCGGCAATTGCGGTGGTGATGATCTCTTGAGGCACAGGCCGGTTCGAATAGTCGCGAATGCTGTGCCGTGTGCGCATCAGGTCGAGGTATTGTCTCACATCGACGAGACCCTCGGCATCTGTCAGGTCACGCCTGTCGGCCAGGGGAAGCGGACGATATGATGTTTCGCTTGTCATCTGACGCAGACTAGTAAAGCCCGTTGGCCCAGCCGATCACGAGCGAAACCGTCACAACAGCAACAGCCGTTGAGATCAGGATCGATGCCGACACGCGTTGCGGAGCAACGCCATAGTGCTGTGCGAGGATGTAGACATTGCCCGCCACTGGCAGCGATGCGGTGGCAATCATGACCGCGGCGGCGTAGGGCTCAACCGGGAACAGGATGAGCGCGGAGAATGCGACGAAGGCCGGGTGAAGCACCAGTTTGTTGACGGAAAGCCAGCCGGCAACGATGGGCCGTTCGGCAGATTTTGTCGCCAAGGATGCCCCGATGGCAAAAAGCGCGCCGGGTGTGGCGGCTCCTCCAAGTAGCGACAGGAAGTCGTTCATCACTGTTGGGATTGGAATGCTTAGTGCCGACCAGGTCAGGCCCAGGACAATTGATACAATCATCGGGTTTTTCAACAGACCGATCCCAACGGATCGCAGGATGCCAAGGCTCATCCGCCCGTCGCGTGATCCGGTGATTATGATGACGATTAACGATCCGAAAAAGATCAAGTCGACCGCAAGGACCAGCATGACCGGACCAATCGCCTCTGGTCCCATCAGCAGAGTAAGCATGGGCACGCCTAGGAACCCAACGTTTCCAATCACACCGCATTGCGCCTCAAACGCCGCTTCTTCTGCGGGCAGGCGGCGCATCAACGCGACCAGTGTTACGATGCCATAGACAAAGGCCGTGCCCCAGAAATAGGCCATGACAAACCGCCAGTCGAAGATCTCTGATATCGACAAGTTCGCAGAAAACTTGAACAGCATGGCAGAGAGGGCGAAGTAAAAGACAAACTTCGTCAGATAGGCCGTCGCCTCTTCGCTGAAGAATTTGGTGCGGCCTGCGCCATATCCCAGCCCGATCAACAGGAAAAAGGGAAGGGTCTGGATGAAAATGGCGAGCATGATTTGGTCGTATCATGTGGGCGGGGCGCGTCAATGACGATAACGCGCTAGCCGCTGCCGATCAGAACCCCCGCCGCGAACACCAATGCGCCACCAAGAACCACCTGAAAGGCCGCTCGAAAGAAAGGCGTTTCCATGAATTTGTTCTGAATCCAGGCGATGGCCCAAAGTTCAATAAACACCACGATGATCGCGATAATCGTCGCCGTCCAGAAGTCCGGGATAAGATAGGGCAAGGCGTGACCCAGCCCGCCAATGGTGGTCATGATGCCCGACGCAAAGCCACGCTTGATCGGACTGCCGCGTCCAGAGAGTTCGCCATCATCGCTGGCCGCTTCGGTGAAACCCATGGAAATGCCTGCGCCGACGGAGGCGGCCAGGCCAACGAGGAATGTGGTCCATGTGTCCTGTGTCGCAAAGGCCGTGGCAAAGATCGGCGCCAGGGTTGAGACTGAGCCGTCCATCAGCCCCGCTAGCCCCGGTTGCACCCATGTCAGGATGAATTGGCGCTTGGCTGTGCTGTCTTCATTGTCTCGCGACTCTGCGTCGAGGTGTTCTTTCTCCAACTCACCGGCCCGGTTTTGGTGGCCGGCTTCGGCCGCAGCGAGATCACCCAAGAGCCTGCGCGTCGCGGCATCCTGAGTGTTTTGGGCGGCTTTGAGATAAAACCGCTCTGCGTCACGCTCCATCGCTTCGGCTTCTTCGCGAATGCGCTCCAAACCGAGATTTTCCACCAGCCACACTGGTCGCCGCGCATAGTAACCCGCCACATGTTCGCGCCGGATCAGCGGGATCACATCGCCGAAACGATCAACATGCAGGTCAATCAGCCTCTGTCGATGCGTGTCCTCTTCTTTGGCCATGCCGTCAAAGACCTTGGCCGTGTCCGGGAAGTCGTCACGCAGCATTTCGGCGTATGAGCGATAAATGCGCGCGTCGTCTTCTTCGGATGAAATCGCCAAAGCGAGGACTTCTTGTTCGGTCAGGTCGGAAAACCGACGGCGCGAGGCAACACCAGGTATCATATTTTTTCCTCAGTTTAGAATAATTCTAAACTACCTCAGAAAATTATGAGAGCAACCCCAAGTCATTATCTTTTTGGTTTGGATGCGTGACAAAAGTCACCATGCAATTTTGCATAGCAGGTATTTAGAAAAGTAAACCAAATAGTTCACTTTTGATCTTGCGTGAGCGCCTGTGATCTCTACCTTGAAAAATGAACTAACCAGTTCAGAAAAGGAAGGCGATCATGAAACCTCTACTTTCAGCGCTCACTCTCACTCTGGTTCTTGTTACAGCAACGGGGCCTGCGTTCAGCTTCTCAACCACGTCTATCACCCCGCCTCTTACATTCCCCGAAGAGCCACCGGAACCTGTGACGAAGGACCTGGATGGTATCGATAAATAGCTTAACAATGCGTGAAATGGTCGTGCTGAGGCGCGGCCATTTTTCACTGGGCTTGCAGAACGCCACACCTCGCGGCTAAGTTGACATGGTTTGCAGGAGTTCGTGCATGATCGCCATGGCCGCGGAAATTAAGAGAGGTCGTAAATTCGATCAGGTCCTCGAAGGGGCACGACAGATTTTCATGCGAGATGGGTTCGAAGGGGCGAGTGTCGATGACATTGCCCGTGCCGCTGGCGTTTCAAAGGCCACGCTTTACAGCTACTTCCCTGACAAACGCATTCTGTTCTCCGAAGTGGCTCGCGTGGAATGCAATCGCCAGGCGGAAGAAGCGCTTCAGGTGATGGCACCCGACATGTCCCTTGAGGATGTTCTCAAGGAAGCCGCCACACGCATCGTCAGCTTCTTTCTGTCGGAATTCGGGCTTCAGGTTTATCGTATCTGCGTGTCGGAATCCTATCGGTTTCCTGAATTGGGCCAGCGGTTTTATGACTCTGGCCCGGCCTTGTTGCGCAACCGACTTCAACAGGTGCTTCAGCCCTATCTTGACTCAGGCGACCTCGTCATCGACGACATGGAGCTTGCCTCGGCGCAATTCGGTGAGCTGTGCAAGAGTGATCTCTTTGTGCGGTGCTTGTGTGGCGTGGAATGCGACAAGTCGGAAGTTCAGATTGAGCGCGTGGTCAATGGTGCCGTCGAGATGTTTTTGGCACGCTATGCCGCCAAGACAAGCCGTTAAGCACCCACCTCGACAATCGCTTTCGCCAAAATCGGAACTGTTTGTGCATTGAGTCCTGCAATGTTGATCCGGCTGTCGCCAATCATGTAAATCGCGTGATCCCGGCGTAGTTCTTCCACCTTCTCCGGTGACAAACCCAATCGTGAAAACATGCCCCGGTGCTGTGCGACAAAGCCGAACCGGTCTGAGCCGGACAAACGTTGAAGTTCGCTGGCCAGTTGCGTGCGCAGATCAAGCATTCCTTGGCGTACTGCTTCAAGTTCTGCCTCCCAGTCCGCGCGTAGCGTCGCATCGCCCAGAACAAGGGTCACGAGCCGCGCGCCATGATCCGGCGGGAAGGAGTAGTTCTGGCGGTTGAGATGCGCCAGGTTGGCCTGCGTAAGCGCCTTGCGCGCGGCATCGTGGTGTACGGCCATCAAGATGCCGGTCCGTTCACGATAAATCCCAAAGTTCTTGGAACAGCTGGCCGCGATCAGAACTTCGGGACAGCCTTTCACAACCGCGCGTGTGCCCGCCGCGTCGGCCTCAAGCCCTTCGCCAAACCCCTGATAGGCGATGTCGATCATCGGCACGGCGCCCTTGTCATTCAAAAGCGCGATCACCGCATCCCATTCTGGCATGGTCAGGTTGGCACCGGTGGGGTTGTGGCAACAGCCGTGCAAGAGCGCGACATCACCGGGGCGCATGCCGCCCAGGTCCTCAAGCATTCCATTGAAATCAACACTGCCGCTTTCGCTGTCAAAATAACGATAGAGGACGACTTCCATACCCAGATGCTTCAGGATGCTGAGGTGGTTGGGCCAGGTGGGGTCAGATACGAACACCCGCGCGTTAGGGTTGGCCATCTGGATCAACTCAAAGGCTTGGCGGACAGCCCCGGTGCCACCCGGCGTGGCCACGGCGGCGACATTGTCACGCGGCACCGCATCGCCAAGTACCAGATCAATCATTGCGTCCGAAAAGGCTGGATCACCAGCGAGGCCTACATAGGCCTTTGTCTCTTCGGCGTTCCACCAAAGCTGCTCGGCTTTCTTGACCGCGCGCATGATCGGTGTGCGTCCTTCGGCGTCCTTGTAAACACCCACGCCGAGGTCGATTTTACCAGGGCGCTTATCCTCACGAAACGTCTGCACCAGCGCCAAGATTTTATCCTTGGGCTGTTCTTTCAACAGTTCGAACATCAAACGTCTCCAGTGGCAACGGGAACAGTCGGGAACGCGCCCCATTCAGTCCAGGACCCGTCATAGAGCGCATGATCGGACTTGCCGATCCGTTCCAACGCCAGATTGATGATAGCCGCAGTCACGCCGGAGCCACAGCTGGTGATCACCGGCTTGGACAGATCAGCCCCGGCAGCATCGAAAACCGCACGCAACTCATCGGGCGATTTCATCGTGTTGTCGCCATTGAGCAAGGTCTTGTAATGAACGTTGCGCGAGTTCGGGATATGCCCGCTGCGCATGCCTTCGCGCGGCTCCGGTTCTGATCCGGTGAACCGACCCGGCGAGCGGGCGTCCAGAATTGTGTAGTCCTGCAACTTGGAGGCGGCCGAAACCTGCGTCACATCTTTGACCATCTCAGCGCGGCGTCGCACCGTCATGTGCCTGTCCCGGACAAGTGGTGGTAAATCCTCCGCCGGGCGATCTTCGGCCAGCCACTTTGGGAATCCGCCGTCCAGCACGGCGATGTTGTCCTGTCCCATCAGGCGGAACATCCACCACACGCGCGCTGCCGAGAACAAACCATGCGTGTCATAGACCACGACCTGATGCCCGTCACCAACGCCCATCTGGCGCAGGCGGGACATGAATTTCTCAACCGGCGGGGCCATGTGGGGCATATCCGAACGGTTGTCGGCGATGTCTTCGATATCAAAAAACCGCGCGCCGGGAATATGAGCGGCTTCATACTCGGCCTTCGCATCACGCCCCTCGGCAGGCATGAAGTACGTCCCATCAAGCACCCTCAAATCCGGGTCTTTCAGGTGGTCTGCCAACCAGTCGGTGGAAACAAGGGTCTTGGGATCGTCCTGTGCCATTTTGGCCCCCATTCTGGATGTGTTCTGCCTACATCCAGATGGTCCTTAGGGCAAGAGGATCAGGGGGGCGTCAGCGCACCACGAGATTGCGTGCAAAGCCAGTGAGCAGAAGCGCGGCCGCGCCGCTGGCGCCGGTCGCTCCGGCCTGCGTCAAAAGGGCGATCGTGTCCAGCCCGTCCTTCGACGCAACAGATCCCGCAAGCCCTTGAAATCCAATATTTGCAAGAACCTGACCTCCGACACCGCCGCCCAGAACGCCAACGAGCGTGTTGCCAAAAAGACCAAGGTTGAGATGCTTGAAAAAACCAGCGGCTATGTTTGCGCCAAACGCACCAGAAATGAGATTCACCAGTAGAATCATGCTCTTATTTCCCCAGGATTATCAGATCGGAGGCAAGCCCGATCCGTTTGTTTTGCCTGTGAATACCAATCTGGAGCGTATCACACGAGAGGGAAAAACCGAGATGTTTACTCGCCGTGGCGCAAAAGCCTCTGTTTCTGGCGTCCCCAATCGCGCTTGGCGTCTGTGGCACGTTTGTCGTAATTCTTCTTACCTTTGGCGATACCGATCTTCATTTTGGCGATGCCGCGGTCATTGAAATAGAGCACCAATGGCACAAGCGTCATGCCTTTGCGCTGAGTTTCATTCCATAGACGGGACAATTCTTTACGTGAAACCAGAAGCTTACGCCGCCGCCGCTCCTCATGGCCGAAAGTCTTGGCCTGCTCATAAGGCGCGATGTAGGAGTTCACCAACCACAGTTCACCGTCCTCGACCGCCGCATAGCTTTCGGCGATGTTGGAGGTGTTCTGGCGCAGGGATTTAACCTCGGAACCTTCCAGAATGATCCCGCATTCCAGGTCATCCTCAATGGCATAATCATACCGTGCGCGCCGGTTCTCGGCGACGACTTTGTAGTTCGGATTGTCCTTTGGCTTGGCCATTTTTCGGGTGTCCCGGCGGGTATGCGAAGGACGAAGATAACCGCAGTTGTGGGGCGTTTAAAGCCCTTGTGTGCGACTCAAAGGTTAACGGCCCGAAAAACAAGGATTCCGGACGTCGGTATCACGTCGGTATCACATCGGTATTGCGTCGGTGCGGGGTCGGTTCATGGCACCGACCACCCGATCGTAAATGTGCCGCGCGCCCCGCAACATCGCCAGATATTGATTCCAGCGATTTTGCGCAACACGCGGCGTTTCATGCTATGTTCGTGAGGTCAGAAGCTTCAGACCGGCAAAAGCGAAAAAACACCCCAGCACGGTTTGGATGCCGCGCCGTGCCCGGCCATAGAGGCGCACCATCACTGGCGTGGAGAACGCAACGGCGTAGGTCACGTGGATGACGACTGAGAGCGCGAATGTGCCCAAGACGATCACGGTTCCGACCCAGAGCGGCGCGTCCTGTTGCAAGCCCAGCGAGATGATCGCTATCCAGGCCAGCGCCGCCTTGGGATTGGTCATCTGAATGACGTAGCCGCGGGTAAGGTAGCCCACTGGCGTACGCGTTCCCCCAGCGAGTTGGCGTGCCTCGATGTCGTGCTTAGCCATGGCGGATTTGAACGACTTGTAGGCCAGCCAGAGCAGGTAAAGCCCGCCGAAGATTTTGATTGCCACCAGCGCGGTGGCATAGGTGGCCAAAAGCGCAGAGAGACCAACAACCGTCAGCACGGCCCAGGTGAAAGACCCAGTGGCCACACCAAGGGCGAGAGCGATGCCCGATCTGCGCCCCACGCTCATAGAGGTTCCCATAATGGCCAGGATATTTGGTCCGGGGCTGGCGATGCCAACGAAGAATGCCGAATAGGCGAGCAGGATACTGGGAAGATAGATAGAGATGTCTTGCATGATCAGCGCCTTTCATTTGCGTGCGTATTCGGCATCAGGACGATTTCCAATCGCCGTCCTTGTTCCACCAGCGGTGGGGGTTCTGGCTGTCATCCAGACCTTTGGTCTGACTGCGTAGGACTTCAGTCACAGTGATGGGGGGTTCGTAGTAGGAATGTACGTCGTAGATTGCTTCGATCACGGCGTTCAAAAGGTCCGTGTCGCGGGGAATGAAAATGCGCATCTGATCCACGCCGGGGCGTTGGCGCGGGCCGTCTGATCCGGTGGGGGCTTCGTCAGTAGGGCGATAGTATTCTAACCCACCCATCATGCGATACCCGTTGCGGTCTGTTGCGCCATAGGTCAGCGGTGCGACATCTGCCACGGCATCAAAGATTCGGTCCACATCTTCATCAGGCGCGAGAAAGGCAATCTGCCACATGGGCAGCATTTCGATCGGCTTCGTGTCAAATCCGGCCTGCATGATGGATGCCTCACCCATAGCGCACCCCCGTTTCCAAAAGTTCGAACCCGGTGATTTCGAACTCATAAAGTTCCGAATTGTCAGGCCGCATCGTGCGGGCAATGAGCTTGCCATCCTCCGATTGATAAACGGCATGGGTGGTGTGCAGCGCGCGGTAGCAATGGCTGCCGTCGGGGTAGTAATATTTGATCATGGCTGGGTGTCCTTGTGTGGGGTTTGAAAGAAGGTTTCCAGCTCGGCAAAGCCGATGCCTTCAGCGCTTTTGTCGAAGGTGCCATCGTCGAAAACTTGCCGTGCGGCGTTGATGAAGGCGCCATAGGCAACCCTGAAGAACGCCGACCCTACGCTAATGCGGGTGACGCCAGCATCGGCCAGCTGTTCCAGCGAGAAGGTTCGTCCCGCCATGCCCATCACTACGTTTACGGGCTTTGACACAGATGCGCAGACTGTTCGAGATCGCATCGAGGTCAGGCAAACCAGGAGCGTAGAGCACATCCGCACCTGCGGCCTCGAAGGCTTGTAGACGCTCAATCACCGGGTCAAGCTGTGTTTCGCCCCACAAAAGGCTTTCGCATCTGGCGGTCAGCACGAAATCTGATGGCAAGGCTTGAGCAGCCTCGACTGCCGCGGCGATACGCTCAATAGCGAGGTTTTTGTCAAAAATTGGGGAAGCGCGGTCGCCGGTGTGATCCTCAATTGAGCCGCCTGCCAGGCCCGTTGCCGCCGCGGCGCGTATCGTTTCGGCGACGCTTTCGGGGCTGTCACCGAAGCCGCGTTCAAGATCGGCGTTGACGGGCAGAGATGTGGCCGACACGATCTCGCGGCAGTGATCAAGCACTTGATCGGGGGTCGTGGTTCCCTCGATCTGACCTTTGGAGAAGGCCATGCCGGCGCTGGTGGTTGCAAGGGCGGGAAATCCCATTCCAGCCAAGATGCGAGCAGAGCCGACATCCCATGGGTTGGGAATAACAAATGGTGTGTTCGTTTGGTGCAGGGCGCGAAAGGAGGTCATGTCTTAGTCTCCAAGGTATTGGGCAGGCCACGCCCGTTGTTCCACCAACGGTTGGGATTTTTGCTGTTCGGGTCGTAGTTGGCACGGCTGGCCCAGTCTTCGCGCACAAAGATCACGGGTTGTTCATAGTGGTGCGCGTAAAGGATGGCGTCCATTACCTTGGCAAGCACGTCTGCATCTCGTTCGATCGAAATCTTCAGTTCGACCATAGGATAGGTTTCGGTGACACCTGTCTGATAGCCCGACTTGTGGGTTGTGGTGGTCGAGTTCGCCTGTGGCTGAGCCGTCTCGCAGCCCACGGCAGAAATCGATGCGTTGCGATGGTAACGGCCATATCCCAAGGGGTGCACTTTCAGGACTTCATCCAGAATGCGGTCCGTGTCCTCTGGCAGAGTTTGTATCTCAAGGGACCAGACCGGCACGAGTGTGCCGGACTGCGCCTGATATGTTGCGAGTGTCATCCCACAGCCTTTCCATGCAGTTCCTTTGCGTCGGGTCGGTTCCAGTAGCGGTTGGGATTGTTTTTGTCGTCAAGGAGTTTGGAGCGGCTGCCCCATTCTTCGGTTACGCGAATCGTGGGTTCTTCGTTTACGTGGATAGCGAAGATCACGTCGAACGCTTTGGAAAGCAGTTCCGGGTCGGGCGCTATGGAAATAATGATCTGGCTGGCGGGCACCTGCTGAATGGTGCCTTCGTCACCTGCATGAGAGCCTTCAAGCGCGCGCAGGCGCTGAAACCCACCTTCGCGGACATACATACAGTTGTCGTATGGTCCCTGTTTTAGTGGCAGATGCTCGCCCAAAGCCAGCAGCACCGGTTCTAATCCGCCATTCGGTGTGTCGATCGTGAGAACCCATTCGCGCTCCAATACGGCCGGGGTCATGTTGTAGTCATCCAGTTCGTGGGTCATATCAGGGCTCCTTCTCCTTTGAATTAAGAATATCAAAACCCTGCTGACACCATACTGTCAGCAATCATGCTAGGGTGTGCGTATGACCCGCTCGACACGCCTTTTTGACATCATCCAGATTTTGCGTAGCGCTGACGGACCCGTCACGGCTCAACGTCTTGGCGAGGAGCTTGAGGTGACCAAGCGGACGATCTATCGCGATGTGGTGGCGTTGCAGGCGATGCGGGTGCCGATCGATGGCGAGGCGGGTGTAGGGTATATGCTGCGTGCGGGCTATGATCTTCCGCCGCTGATGTTCAACGCGGAGGAATTGGAGGCGCTTTATGTCGGGATGGCGTTGTTGCATCGTACGGGCGATCCGGGGCTGGAGCGGGCGGCGCGGCGGGCTGCGGAAAAGATCGCAACGGCCTTGCCCGGAGGGGCACCGCATGTGCCGTTGCGGGTGTCTGGTTGGAACAGGGTGCCACGTGACGGGGCGGATGCCGAACAGTTGCGCGGCTATATTCGGGATGCGGTGGAGTTGCAGATCACCTATCTCGACCTCAAGGGCACGCAAACGACACGTGCGATCAAGCCGCTGGCGCTGACCTATCATATTGAGGTGGTTTTGCTGGCGGCGTGGTGCGGGTTGCGGCAGGATTTTCGTAGCTTCCGGATTGACCGGATTTCTGATTTCGTGCCGACCGGAGAGTTGTTTCCGCAAGAAGCAGGCGTCTTGCACAAAGCCTGGACAGAGACGTTGGAGCAAGAAGACTGGGTGCTCTACAACGCCAGCAAACCCTTAGAGTAGCCCGCGGGTCTCGAGGTCTTGCAGCACGGTTTCTGTGTCTGCGCCGCGTTCGGGGATTGATGCAGGTTGAGGAGCGATACCGCCAAAGCGAGGTGCGGGTGCGGGTTGTAAAACCCCTTGTCCCTCGGACCACACTGCGCGGGCGGCCATATGGGGATCGTCCTTGGCAGACCATGGGTCCAGAACCGGCGCGACGCAGGCGTCTGTCCCAGCGAACAACGCGGCCCAGTGCGAGACGGGTTGGCCTGAGAAAATCTCTGCTAGGCGGGCTGTTTGGTTTGGCCATTGCGCCCGGTCATATTGGTCTGCGAAGTCAGGATCATCGCTCAGGCCCATCTGGTCCAGAAAGATGGCGTAGAACTGTGGTTCAAGACATTGGACCGAAAGATAAGCTCCATCAGCGCAGGGATAGACCCGGCCCCATGGCGGGCCGTCGAGCAGGCTACGACCGCGGGTCTTGGAGACGTTGCCTCCCCCCGCCATAGCCATGAAAAGTGCCATCATATGAGCCGAGCCATCGACGATGGCCGCATCCACCACGGTGCCTTGGCCGGTACGTGTGGCGTTGAGGATGCCGGCAAGGATACCAGCCACGAGATACAGCGCGCCTCCGCCGATGTCGCCCACGATAGTGGGCGGCGTCAGTGGCACGTCACCGGGCGTCGACGCGTACCAAAGCGCGCCTGAGGTGGCGATGTAGTTATAGTCATGCCCGGCCGTGTGGGCGCGGGGGCCGTCCTGACCCCAGCCGGTCATGCGGCCATAGACAAGTTTGGGGTTGGTGTGGGCAAATGCCTCTGGCCCCAGGCCGAGCCGTTCCATCACACCGGGGCGCAGCCCTTCGATCAGGGCGTCGGCGTCGTTGACCAAGGCCCTGGCCGCCGCAAAACCTTTGGGTAATTTCAGGTCGAGCACAACCGCGCGCTTTCCCCGGTCCAGCATATTGTGCTCACCCATGGTTGGATTGGCGGGGCCGGGGCGCTGGATCACGATCACCTCGGCCCCGAGGTCGGCCAGCATCATGGCGGCAAAGGGGCCGGGCCCCAGACCTTCAAATTCTACGACCTTGATCCCTGAAAGCATTCGCTTTGTCTCACCACCGCCCATGGACACGCTTGCCGCGCAAAACACGGCGTTTCTTTTGGTATTCACGCAGGAACACAAACAACCCTGCTCCGAGGATAAGTGCAATGCCCATCAGCGTCACGCGATCCGGCAGATCGGCCCAGATGAGCCAGCCCCAGAATATCGCGAGCGGCAGGCCGGCATATTCAAAGGGCGCCACGACGGCGGCATCGGCCGAGCGATAGGCTTGCGCCAATGCGTAACCGACCACAGCAGAATTGAACCCCAGCCCAAGGAAGAGCCAGACATCGCGCCCTTCTGGCCAGACCCAGGCACGCAGTAGGAAAACAAGGCTTTCATTGGTGATGCCTTCGGCATAGCGACCGTCACCTGCCACGATCCAGAAACCCAGGCTGACGAAGATGAAGGTTACCTGTATGTAGACCGCCAGCGCGGAGGCTTTGGACGTGACACCCAACATGCGCGTCAGCACCTGGTTCGTGGCATAGGTGATAGCCGCCAGAATGGGCAGAAGATAGATCACCATCGGCACATCGCGCGCGGCCTGTCCTTCCCAGGGGCGGGTCATGATGATCACACCCACAAAGCCCACAATGACCGCACCCAGACGCAGGGGCCCGACCTTTTCACCCAAAAGCGGCACGCTGAGCAGCGTGATGAACAGCGGTCCAACGAAGAATAGCGCCGTGGCCTCGGCCAAGGGCAGAACGGCCAAGGCGGCAAAGAATGTCATATTGGCAATCACGATCATTCCACAGCGTAGCAGATGCAGCGCCGGGCGGTCGGCGCGCAGGATCCGCCAACCGCCTTCGAGTTGAACCAACATGAGGCTAAAAACAATTCCAATGGTAGAGCGGGCGAAAACCATTTGATGCAACGGGTAGCCGCCCGACAGGAATTTGATCAGCATGTCATTCACAGAGATCGCCAACACGCCCACGAGTATAAAGGCGATGCCCACACCCGGATTGCTTTGCGCCTGTAGAGATTGCATGCAGGAGACCTTTCACTTGCGCAGTAGCAGACAGAGCGCAAAGGGGTCTGGCCCATTTGCGACCCCTATGCGGGTCTTGGCCTCTGACCGCGCTTCGACTACCAAGGAAAGGTCAGAGTTCAGGGAGTCTTACGATGCATATGAGCGGCGCACGCATGATAAACGCGGACAAGTCCACCGTCTGGAATGCGCTCTTGAGCGCTGAGGTGCTTAAGGAATGTGTGCCGGGTGCCAAGGACCTTTCCGGAACACCCGAAGACGGGTTTGAGGCCACGGTTGTGCAAAAGGTTGGTCCGGTCAAAGCCACGTTCAAAGGAACGGTGATCCTGTCGAACATTGTGGAGGGCGAGAGCCTTCGTCTTGATGGAGAAGGCAAAGGTGGCGCGGCCGGTTTTGCCAAGGGGGGTGCCGATGTGCGGTTGACCGAGACCGATGAGGGTATCGAGCTGGCCTATGACGTGGATGCCAAGGTTGGCGGAAAGCTGGCGCAGCTTGGTAGTCGGATCGTGGATGGGTTTGCCAAAAAGATGGCGGATCAGTTTTTCGAGAACCTTGAAAAGGTTATCGAAGGTCCAAGCGAGGACGATGCCCCCGAAGAGGCGGAAAAGAAAGGCTGGCTCAAACGGCTTATTTCATAATCGTCTCGGCGATCCGCGCGCCGATGGCATCACTGCCCTTGGTGGACGGGTGGATCAGATCAACCGCGTGAAAGCTGCGGTCACCTTCGGGAACGAGGTCTTGTAGTGAGACAAAGTGGACACCCCTGTCGAGCGCTGCGAGGCGAGCGACACGGCGGTCCATCTCCTGACCTTCATCAACGCAGTGCTCAATCGGAGAGGTGACACCGGGGGTGCGTAGGTAGCCCACAAAGACCACATTGGCCCCGGATTGACGCATCTTTGAGACAAAGCCGGGGATCACGCCGCGCCGACCATCTTCGGAAATCAGGCGGTTGATTTTGCCCCTGCATGGCCCACAGCCACAGCCCCACAAAAGGTCATTTCCACCCCCATTCAGGACAACCCAGTTCCAGTTGCCCTTGCGATATTGCTTGGTGATGTTGAGACCTGCTGCGCCGGAAATTGGCAAGGCATAGAGAAAACGCGCACCTGTGACCGAGCGATCCACGACCTGTTCGCCCAGGCGTCGTTCCATGGCGTCGGCGACCGCCTGACCGCGCACGCCATGCACCGCCATCATCGAGATCCCCCATCAGAAGAATACGCGGGTTTTCCTCAGGCTGAATTGTTTCAGTGCACCCGGCGACGCCCAGACACACCAGTGCCACGACCAGAAAAGACAGGTGTTTCATCAGCCCTTACCCCATATAAAACACACTTAACCCCAAGGCGGACCCAACCCGCCTCAACATCTCATGGTTGAGGTTAAGGAAGCGCTAATCAATCCAGAACTTGGAAACACAGCGTTGACGATAGGGTGCCATTGACATGCAAAAATGCACAAGTCCCTCGCGTGATGTGTATGTTGCACACCGAAGCCAGGGAGTTAGATTGCCCGATACGCCATCACTAGGCATGCGCATGAAAAGCGGGGACAGAATGACAGCTATTGTCGAGGTCAAAGACCTTAGAAAAACCTATGCCGGAGGGTTCGAAGCGCTCAAGGGCGTGTCTGTGACCATTCAGGCAGGTGAAATCCTTGCGTTGCTGGGGCCCAATGGGGCGGGCAAGACGACCCTCATTTCGACGCTGTGTGGCATCACCCAGCCCAGCTCTGGTTCCGCCATTGTTGGCGGCCATGACATTCAGAACGATTTCAGAGAGGCGCGGCGATTGATTGGGCTTGTGCCACAAGAGGTGGCGCTGGAGCCGTTTGAGAAGGTGATCAACACGGTGCGCTTTTCGCGGGGGCTTTTTGGCAAGCCGCGCAATGATGCGCTGATCGAGCGGATTTTGCGGCAGCTGACGTTGTGGGACAAACGCGACGCGCAGATCAAGGAACTGTCGGGCGGGATGAAGCGCCGGGTGCTCATTGCAAAGGCGCTCTGTCATGAGCCACGGGTGCTATTTTTGGATGAACCTACCGCAGGTGTCGATGTCGAGTTGCGCCGGGACATGTGGCAGATCGTTGAGGAACTGCGGCAGGACGGAGTGACCATTATCCTGACGACGCATTATATCGAAGAGGCCGAAGCCATTGCTGACCGTGTGGCGGTGATCAACGGGGGCAAAATCCTGTTGGTCGAGGAGAAAGCTGCGCTGATGAAGCAGCTGGGGCGCAAAGTGCTTCGGATTGACCTCACAACGGCTGTGCAGGCCGTGCCGGAGGCGCTGGCCGTATATGATCTTGAGCTGAGTGCGGATGGCACGAGCCTGACCTACACCTACGACACACGGGCCGAGCGGACGGGTATCACGCGGCTCCTGCAGGATCTTGCGGGGGCGGGGCTGTCGCTGCGTGATATTCAGACGAAAGAGTCCAGTCTGGAAGAGATTTTCGTGGACCTTGTAAAGGAGGGTGCGGCATGAACTTCCTTGCGATCAGAGCCATCTATAAATTTGAAATGGCGCGGTTTTTCCGAACGCTTCTGCAGAGTTTTGTGTCGCCGGTTCTGTCGACGTCGCTGTATTTCGTTGTCTTCGGGGCCGCGATAGGCTCTCGGATTCAAGAGGTGGAAGGCGTCAGCTATGGCGCGTTCATTGTGCCCGGGCTGATCATGTTGTCGGTCATGACGCAGGCCATCTCGGCAGCCTCGTTTGGGATTTACTTTCCGAAGTTCATCGGCACGATTTTCGAGTTGCTCTCCGCCCCAGTCACCTTCTTTGAGATTGTCATTGGTTATGTTGGCGCGGCGGCGACCAAGGCGCTGTTCATCGGCACGGTGATCCTTGCCACTGCTGCGCTTTTTGTGGACCTGCAAATTCAGTATCCGCTAGCCATGGTGGCCTTCCTTCTGATGACCTGCATCAGCTTTTCGCTTTTCGGGTTCATCATCGGCATATGGGCCCAGAGTTTCGAGCAGCTACAGCTTGTGCCCCTCCTGATCGTCACGCCTCTGGTCTTCCTCGGTGGGTCTTTTTACTCAATCTCGATGCTGCCGCCGGTCTGGCAGACCATCACTCTTTTCAATCCGGTGGTCTATCTCGTCTCTGGCTTTCGCTGGTCCTTTTTTGGGCAGGCGGATGTGTCCATCGGTTTTAGCCTTTTCGCCATCGCAGCCTTTACTGCGATCTGCTTGTTTCTGGTCTGGCGCATCTTCAAAACGGGCTACCGCATCAGGAGCTGAGACGGAAAAATGACGGCGGCGTATGGCGTGGCCAAAATGCCCGTGACCCAATCTTTTTAGGTCACGTTTTCAAACCATGACCCCCCACACCTTGTCGGCGCGTGTTCGACATTCTACATGCCACCAATGGAATTGCGTCTGCCTTTCATCAACCGGAACCCTATGGTTGCGGTCGTTCGCTTGAGCGGTGCCATTGGCGCCGGAGGGCGGCTGCCTCTGAATGACGAGGCCATGGCGCCTGTGATTGAAAAGGCCTTTCGCAAAGGCAAGCCCGTTGCGGTGGCTTTGGTGATTAATTCGCCAGGGGGGTCGCCGGTGCAATCGGCACTCATTGCCGCACGCATTCGCCGACTGGCGCAGGAAAAGGACATTCCGGTCCATGCCTTTGTTGAGGACGTGGCAGCGTCTGGCGGGTATTGGTTGGCGAGCGCGGCGGATGACATTTGGGTCGATGAGAATTCGATTGTCGGGTCTATCGGGGTGATCTCGGCCGGGTTCGGGGCGCATGTGTTTTTGTCACGACAAGGTATTGAGCGCCGTGTTTACACCGCTGGAAAATCCAAGAGCACACTCGATCCTTTCATGCCGGAAAAGAAAGAAGATGTGGCGCGGCTCAAGTCCTTGCTTGAGGACATGCACACGTCGTTCATAGCTCAGATCAAGACGCGACGTGGTGATCGATTGACCAGTGATGTAGATCTTTTCACAGGTGAATTCTGGTTGGGCTCTCGTGGTGTTGAGCTTGGCTTGGCTGACGGGGTCGGGCATCTGGTGCCCAAGCTCAAACAACTCTACGGCGACAAGGTGCGCTTCTCGGTCTATGGCCGTAAGCGGGGTCTCTTTCAGCGCTTCGGTATGACCATGGCCGAAGACGCCTTTGCCGCAATAGAAGAGCGCGCGGCTTATGCGCGGTTCGGTCTCTGACGTGCTATCGAAGATCGCCATACTCTTTCTCGTGTTCATGGCCATTCTGGCGATGTTCGGGCGCCTGCGCTTTCCTGGGCAAAAAAAGCTTCAATCCGCCAAGTGCTCTAAATGCGGACGGTTTCGGATCGGTAAGGGACCCTGCCCTTGTGGTAAGGATGGCCGCGCATGATGCCTTGGCTGCTCTCTGGCCTGGGCCTGCTGATCTTGCTTCTGGCTGGGGATGCTCTTGTCAAAGGCGCCGTGAACCTAAGCCTGCGTCTGGGTGTCCCAGCGCTTATCGTGAGCCTCACCATTGTCGCCTTTGGCACCTCTGCGCCTGAACTGTTGATCGCGATCAACGCCGTTCTGGAAGGCAAGCCGGGCCTGGCTCTGGGAAATGTTGTTGGCTCCAACACAGCGAACATTCTGTTGGTGATGGGCGTCCCGGCGATGCTTGCCGTGCTCTACACGTCACATTGCAACACGCGCAAAACCTATATTTTCATGATCGTCTCGACGCTCGTGTTCATTGCTCTTGCATTTCGAGGCGTATTTGATGCGCTCGCGGGGTGCATATTGCTGGCGATTTTGGCCTATGTGCTATTCGACGCTTTTCGCGATGCGCATCGCCATCGCAAGTCCTGTGGCGCACCGGGAACCGGATGCGTCGAGGAGGACGAGGAAGAACTCGAAGGTGCCGATCCGAACATGCCCTGGTGGCAGATTTTCGTCTTTCTGATTCTGGGGCTCGTTGGCCTCCCTCTGGGTGCTGACCTCTTGGTGACCAATGCGTCCATTATCGCCAAGAGCTTTGGGGTCAGCGATGCTGTGATTGGCCTGACGCTTGTAGCTCTGGGCACATCATTGCCCGAATTGGCAACGACCGTCATGGCGGCGCGACGTGGTCAGGCGGATGTGGCGTTGGGCAATGTCATTGGGTCGAACATGTTCAACCTTTTGGCCATTATCGGCATCACCACGCTTGTTGGGTCGATCCCTGTTGCTCCTGAGTTCCTCAGATTTGATTTGTGGGTGATGCTGGGTGCATCGCTCCTCATTATCCCGTTCGTATTTTTCAAGCGCGACATTACCCGAGTCTGGGGTGTTTGTTTGACTGCGCTATATCTGGTCTACATTCTTGTTGTCTTGACCTAAGGGGAGCAACTTTGTGGCAAAGACTTCACCAAAACGCGCGCTTGTAACCGGCGCGGGCAAAAGAGTTGGCCGGGAAATGGCGCTGTATCTGGGGCGCCGAGGGTTTGATGTAGCGGTTCACTACGCCACCTCTTCTGCCGGGGCTGAAGAAGTTGTTAAAGAGATCCGTTCGATGGATCAAACAGCCGCCGCGCTTCAGGCGAACTTGCTTGATGAAGGTGCCGTGCAGTCGCTGGTACCGAGTGCAGTAGCGGCGCTGGGTGGGCCGCTGACTTTGCTCGTGAACAATGCGTCGATTTTTGAGCAGGACACCTATGAAACGGCGACCCGACATAGTTGGGATATGCATATCGAGTCGAACCTGCGTGCACCATTCGTGCTCACTCAGGCGCTGGCCTCGCAAATCCCGGACCCGGTGATGGACGACGTGAACGAACCGGTGGCCCAAGGTTTGGTGGTTAACATGATCGACCAGCGTGTGCGCAAGCTGACTCCGGATTTTACCAGCTATACGATTGCGAAGATGGGTCTTTGGGCGATGACCAGAACTGCCGCGCAGGCGCTGGCCCCGCGTGTGCGCGTCAACGGAATTGGGCCGGGACCGACCCTACAAAGTACGGAACAAACATCTGAGCAGTTTGCCAAACAGCGTGCGCGTACGGTTCTTAAACGTGGTGCGAGCCCGGCAGATATTACGGCGGCCTTGGGCTATTTCATCGACGCTCCTGCCATCACAGGGCAGCTACTTTGCGTCGATGGTGGACAGCATCTTGCCTGGCAAACTCCCGATGTGGTGGGTGTCGATCTGTGATGTGCAGCGCCAAGTTGTTCACCGTTCACGGAATTGATGCTAAAACTTCACAAAAACTTAATGTTTTCAGTATTTTGACTTTAAGAGAAGTTTTTTCCCTTTAAGATCAATATGATAAATAACTGCCTAAAATTTAGGCAAATCAACGAAAGCGCCTGAAAACAACAGAAAATCCGCCCTGTCCAAAAGTTATCAGCAAAGTTGTCCACATCTTTCGTGGACATGTTTCCTCTTGCTCCCACTTCGATAAGATTGCAGCGCAGCATGAGAATCATAAGTCAGGCATATGTCCGAGCAGACACCGCATTCTGAGGCCGATGAAAAACCCATGCCGACAGGGCATGAGGTCATCCTGAGCTATCTCAAAACCCTTGATGGATCGCCGGGTGTATACCGCATGTTGGGGGCGCAGTCGCAGGTGCTTTATGTGGGCAAAGCTCGCAATCTGAAAGCACGGGTGTCGAGCTATTCGCGACCAACGGGGCACACGCCGCGTATTGCGCGGATGATCTCGGAGACCGCGTCGATGATGTTCCTAACGACTGCCACGGAAACCGAAGCGCTCTTGCTGGAGCAAAACCTGATCAAGCAGCTCAAACCGCGCTACAATGTGCTTCTGCGCGACGACAAGAGTTTTCCGAACATCCTTGTCACGGGGCATGACTTCCCGATGATCAAGAAACATCGGGGCGCGAAGAAAGAAAAGGGACGCTACTACGGTCCTTTCGCCAGTGCCGGTGCTGTGAACCGCACATTGGGTCAGCTGCAGCGCGTGTTTCAGTTGCGCAATTGCACAGACACGCAGTTTGAAACGCGCACGCGTCCTTGCTTGCAATATCAAATCAAACGCTGCACCGCGCCTTGTGTCGGGCTGATCTCAAAGCCAGAATACGCGGCGCAAGTAGCCGATGCACAGCGATATCTGTCTGGCAAATCCACAGAGATACAGGAAAAGCTCGGGGCACAGATGCAAGAGGCGTCTGAAGCGATGGAGTTTGAGCGCGCAGCTGCACTTCGCGACCGGATCAAGGCGCTGACGCAGGTGCAGACTGCGCAAGGCATTAACCCGCGCACCGTGGATGAGGCTGATCTTGTGGCATTGCACATGGACAAAGGTCAGGCGTGTGTTCAGGTCTTCTTTATCCGGGCTGGGCAGAATTGGGGGAACAAGGACTTCTATCCGCGTGTAGGCGCAGATGTTGCCGAGGCCGAAGTGCTGGAGGCATTCCTGGGACAATTTTATGACACCAAGGATCCTGCACGGCAACTGATCCTGAGCCATGAGATTGAGAATGCGGACCTGATGGCGGATGCGCTGTCGGGCAAGTTGGGACGCAAGGTTGAAATCCTTGTCCCGCAACGTGGCGAGAAGGCGGAGTTGATCGAAGCCGGGCTACGCAATGCGCGGGAAAGTCTGGCGCGCAAGATGTCGGAATCCGCGACGCAGGCCAAGCTGCTCAAGGGTGTTGCTGAGGCGTTTGATCTGCCAGCCCCTCCTGCGCGGATCGAGGTTTATGACAACTCGCACATCCAAGGAGCTTTTGCCGTCGGGGCCATGATCGTGGCAGGCCCCGAAGGGTTCATGAAGAGCCAATATCGCAAGTTCAATATCAAGGGTGAAGAATTAACCCCGGGAGATGACTTCGGGATGATGAAAGAGGTGCTGAAGCGCAGACTGAAGCGGCTGCAGAAAGAAGATCCTCAACGGGAGAAAGGACTTTGGCCTGATTTGCTTTTGATTGACGGAGGTGCCGGGCAAGTGAGCGCAGTGGCTCAAATCATGCGTGAGATGGGTGTCGACAACCTTCCAATGGTGGGCGTGGCCAAGGGCGTGGACCGGGATCACGGCAAGGAAGAATTCCACCGGACGGGCAAAATGCCAATGGCGTTACGCCACAATGATCCGGTGCTCTATTTCATTCAACGCTTGCGTGATGAAGCTCATCGTTTTGCGATTGGCACGCACCGGGCCAAACGTGCCAAGGCGGTGGGCGCATCGCCACTGGATGACATAGCCGGTGTGGGTGCTGCACGAAAACGGGCGCTTTTGGCGCATTTCGGGTCTGCCAAGGCGGTCAGTCGGGCCGCACTGGCCGATCTCAAGGCTGTGGAGGGCGTGTCTGAGGCTTTGGCTCAGAAAGTGTATGACCATTTCCATGAAGGCGGGTGATTGTTTCGCAAGGGCTTTGCTCGTGGCGACCGGTGCGAGGGGTTTCACCCCTCGCGCTCCCCAGAGTATTTGCGGAACAGTGAAAGCCTCAGAACGGGGCTTTCCCCGTCTGGCGCTTGGGTCTACTAAGTTTGGTATGACGTGGAACATTCCAAATGTGCTGACTTTGCTGCGCCTGTTGGCGGCGCCAATGGTGGCGGTGATGTTCCTGTACTTTAACCGCCCTTGGGCGGATTGGTTTGCGCTTGTGCTGTTTATCAGTGCAGCCATCACCGATTGGTTTGATGGCTATCTGGCGCGGCTTTGGAAACAGACGACGAAGCTCGGCACGATGCTCGACCCCATCGCCGACAAAGCGATGGTTGTCATCGCGTTGGCCGTGATCCTCGGCTACTCATCCATGTCACCCTGGCTGGTGCTGCCTGCGACGGTCATTCTGTTTCGCGAGGTGTTTGTCTCTGGCTTGCGTGAATATCTGGGCGACACGGCGGGTACACTCAAGGTGACGAAACTGGCCAAGTGGAAGACAACGTTCCAGATGATCGCGATTGCCGTGCTGTTTGCGCAAGGTGTGTTTGAGCACTATTTTGGGATGTCATCGCTGGGTATGGATGAGCAGATTGTGGTCGATATTCTGGAGGGGCGCGAAGAGGATCTCTTTAGTCTGCGCTGGAAGTTTCAGGGGATGATCATATCTGGACATGCAGGGCTGTGGCTGTTGTGGCTGGCCGCAGCCATGACGCTGATTTCCGGGATCGACTATTTCCGCAAGTCGGTGCCGTATCTGAAGGATTGAGCGATGGATGTGCTTTACTTTGCCTGGGTGCGCGAGCGGATCGGTCAACCCAAGGACATAGTAGATACCGGTGCTGCGACGGTGCGTGAGCTGGTAGAAGAATTGCGTGCGCGTGAGCCGCGCTATGAAGCGGCCTTTGCCGATCTTGATGCGTTGCGCGTGGCCGTCGATCAGGAACTTGCCGACTTTGATACGCCCTTGTCCGGGGTGCGCGAGGTCGCATTCTTTCCGCCCATGACCGGAGGCTGAGACACATGGACGTGCGCGTTCAGGATGTTGAGTTTGATCTGGGCGCAGAACTGAATAGATTTGCCGCACGGCAGACCGGCATGGGTGCCGTTGTCAGCTTTACCGGTATTGTGCGCGACCTCGCCGAGGGTCTCGATGTGATGCAGATCGAGCATTATCCGGGCATGACCGAAAAGGCGCTGACCAAGATCGCTCAAGAGGCCAAGACGCGCTGGTCGCTTGGGGATGCTCTGGTCATTCACCGCCATGGTGCGCTTAGGGCGGATGACCTGATCATGATGGTGGCCACCTCGGCCCCGCATCGGGTGGATGCGTTTGCCGCGGCGGAATTCCTGATGGATTACCTGAAGTCGCGCGCGCCGTTCTGGAAGAAAGAAGTCACCGGCTCTGGAGAAGACTGGGTGGCGGCAAAGGATGAAGACGAAGATGCGCTGACGCGCTGGGACTGACGTAAGGTTTGCGTTGACCCGTGCGCAGCCCGGCGTCAGACCAAACCCATATCCAGACCAAAGGACCCGCCGAGATGAGTGCTGTTGTTGACGAATATGTCGAAAAACTGGATCCAAAAGCCAAGGGGACCATTCGTGGGACTGCGAAGCTCTTGATCACTGGGGAAGGCTCGGTGATGCTCGATGAAGCAGGCGCGCGGGAAGGTGACGGCGAGGCGGATGTGGTGCTCATCGCCAGTGACGAGGTGTTTCGGAATATTCTTTCGGGGGACCAAAACCCGGTCATGGCCTTTATGTCTGGCAAGCTGAAAGTTGAGGGCAATACCCAGCGGGCACTGAAAGTGAGTGCGATCCTCACGGAATGAACGTTAGGACACGTCCATCACCCAAATCTCGCAAATGAATTGCGGCTCGGTTGTTGGCATCATCTGAAAGGGTTTGCCGCGCTCGGTGACGCGCAGTTTGCCTGCGGACTCCAACTCAGTCAGCACATCGGCATAACCAAATTCGTCCCATGTGCCCTGAACCGCTGCAAAGATGATTTTGCCGCCGGGCCGCACCAGCCGGGCGTATTCCCGCAGGCTGGCATAGGGAACTTGTGTGGTGGTCCCACAACTGACAAGCGCATCGGCACAATCGGCATCTAACGCTGTTTGCTGACTCAGATCGCATTGGTGCAGTGCGGTGTAGATGCCCTTGGTGCGAGCTATTCCCAGCATGTTTTCGGAGAAATCCAGCGCAGTGAGGTGTTTGAACCCTTCGTGGTGAAGGGCTTCACCCACCAGCCCGGTGCCGGCACCTGCGTCGATGATACGCATGTCGGGTGTGAGATGCCGGGTTGCTGTTTTGGCCAGTTCTAGTGGCGCAAGATAGTCGTCCACCGATCCGACATCGCCGTCATATTGTGCAGCCCAGATATCGTAACGACGGCGCAGTTCCTGGTTGTCGGGCGCGCGGATGACCCAATCCACGCGGTCGGCTTGATTGTCGGGGAGTTCTTCCTGTCCCATCGAAATGTCCTTTCGCTTTAGCGCCCGTGGCTGCGGTCATAGCCGTTGACATCTGGCCTCTGCCATTCATCCAGCGCGCCAGCTTGCGGGGCAAACACCTCGACCTTGAGAGGATAGCATGCCGCTGTGTCGCTGGAATGTTCAGACGAACAATCACCGCCAGGACAGGCGCTGAGCGCGCCGAGGATGTCAATTTCGGCGAAGAACTCGATGTAATCGCCGGGTCGCACGGGACTCGACTTCATGAAATACTGGCCCGTGTCGCGGGTGAAGCCGGTGCACATGAAAACGTTGAGGACGTCATGCACATGTGGCTCGGCCTCGGACAAAGACACGCCCAACTCATCCGCCAAGGCCCGCGTGAGGTTGGAATGACAGCAATGGTGATACTGCGATCCGGCCAGCAGGTTCCCTGTGTAGGGATCGCAGCGTGTGCCGATGACGTCATGCACTGAGCCGCCATAGGCGTCGATGCCGTACCAGCCTAGAGTGTCCTCGGTGATCGTTGCCATGGGGCGCAGGTGCGGAAAGCTCGACCACATGCGTTCGCCGGTGGTCAGGTGCGCGCCGTGCAAGGCGCGGCTTTTGCCGGAGTAGAACCGTTCACTCAGATCGTTGGCATTCCATAGGTTCAGGTCGCCCACCTGAGGGCCTTCGACACTGGTGATGCGAAAGAACTGACCAGCCGCAGCACGAAAACAGGCCGCCTCACGCGGCGGCGCGATGACCTCATCAATCTTCGTGGCCCCGTCGCGTGCAGCCTGGTAAAGCGCCAGATCAGGCTTAGGCAGTGTGTCATTGGGATAGCAGATCACCGGTTTGACGGCGCGGCGCGCATCGGCATCGGAGGGTTGGGTCATGAGCGGATCACCTTTTGGAAAACGCCTGGCAATCTGACGGCACTTTGCCATCGGATGTAAAGACCTCAGCACGGCAGGCGGCACAGCGATAAAGGCTTTGGCCGTCCTCATCACCTGAACGCACCGCCCGCCATCGGCACGAGCGCGTCTGGCGGTTGGCGAAAAGAACAATCAGGATAAAGGCTATGATCAGCCCAACAACGACGATCATGTTAGCTTGGCGTCCAATAGGTCAGCATAGGCAAAGAGCGCCGGCTGCCCGCCTGTATGCCAGAACAGGATGCGCTTTCCGGCCAGTCGATCTTTCTGAGCGAGCAGCCCGGCCATGACCTTTCCCGTGTAGACTGGATCGAGGATCAGCCCTTCGGTGCGTGCAGTGAGTTGCAAGGCGGACACCAATGGGTCGGAAAGCTGGCCATAGCCGGGCTCAAAGGCGCTGTCGTCGAGGCAGATATCTTTGGGCGTCACCGGGTTTTCCATGCCCGTCAGTTCAGCCAGATCTTGTATGCGTCTCGTGACACGATCCGTTTGCACATCTGCGTTTCGGCGCACGCAAATACCGGTCACTGGGGTTTTGTCGCCGAGCGCGCGTAGTCCAAAGAGCAGGCCGCAATGGGTAATGGCAGAGCCGGACGCCAGGAAAATCTCGTCGAATTGCTCGGCCTGTGACAACAATTCAATTGCCGCCTCCACGTAGCCCAATGCTCCGGTGGGTGGTTGATCCGCTGAGAGTGGAACAATGAAGGGGTGTTCACCGGCATGGCGCAAGTCTTCTGCGATCACCCGTAGTTGCGCGTCTGCTCCTGCTTCATCCTCGCCTTCGGGATAGCTGTGCAGTGTCGCGCCTAGCAGCCGGTCCAGAAGCACATTGCCATTCTCGCGATATGTCTCGTTTTTGCCTGGTACACGGTCTTCCAGCTGTATGTGGCACCCCATGCCAAGACGCGCGGCCATCGCCGCCGCAGTGCGTACGAAATTCGACTGTATCGCCCCGGTGATCAGAACTTGCGTGGCCCCTTCGGCTTGTGCCTTGCCGAGATAGAACTCCAACTGCCGCACCTTGTTGCCGCCCAGACCCACGCCGGTGCAGTCGTCGCGCTTGACCCAAAGGTCGATGCCAACGGATTTGCCAAGGTTTGGCATCGGTTCAAGCGGGGTGGGGAGATGTCCCATCCGAGCGCGTGGAAATCGTTTCAGGTGGTCATGTAAAGTCATGCCTTACTAGCACCCGGACAGAGACGATTTGTCAATCTGCGGGTCAGACCGAAGGCCGCGTGACCTCATCCAAAGGTTCAAACGAAGACTTTGAGCGAAGCCTGTCTGATTACATCATACAGCGAGATGATCCATTTTTTCATTTGCGCGACGTGCCAATCGGCAGTGAGCCGGACCTTTAGGCCCGGCTCGAAGAAGATTGCAAGGATATATGCGTCAGCTTGCGGGCGCAGGTGCGTCCGGTGTTTTTGGCTCTGCCCGGCGGAACCATCCGCGGCGCGGACCTTCGCGTGGCTCGCCATACCAGTTCTCATTGCGGGTCGCGAACATGGTGCCTGCGATGGCCGCAAAGAGCAGAATGGATCCCGCCAGAAGGGCATAATCTGCGCTGCGCAGGATGAGGTAGAGTACGCCATAGAGCACAGCGAGCAAGACTGCGACAACCAAAGTCCGTTTGCCCAGTTTGAGCGCGGTTGCCGCAAAGGCAGTCACCAAACCCACCGTGGCACCTCCGGCAAGGAGATAGGCCAAAGCGAACCCTACTTGTTCTGATAGCGCCAGCATCAACAGGAAAAAGGTCGACTGCGCCAAGCCAATCAGGATGTATTGCACCGGATGGGTCGGGCGCTTGGTCTGACCCTCAACAAGGTAGATCGTGAGGAAGGTCAGCCCTATAAACAGCACACCGTAGCGTGCGGCGCGATATGCTTTTTGGTAAAAGTCATTGGGACGGTAGAGGCCGACGCCAAAGCTGGTCTCGTTGCGGGCAAGTTCATCCTGATCTTCACGGCTGATCTGTGGCAGGGCACGAGCAAGATGCGGGATCACCCATTCTGCAGTGAACCCGGTATCTGTAATTTCGCGCGTGTCCGGAAGGAACGCGCCTTGGAATTCCGGATGGGGCCAGTCCGAGCGCATCACCACCCGTGTTTCGCGTCCAACTGGTGCAAATGAAACAGCTTCGGCACCGTTAAACCCAAGCTTGAGCGTATAAGCCTTGATCGCCCTGGGATCGCCCGTGGCTGCACGTACACCACCGACCCAACGATTGTCGCTGGCCGCTGGTTCCATAGCCAAACTGCGCCCATCCGCCAGAAGCCGCGTTTCGCCACGCAAAGCGCGGTTGGAGCTGACATTGATCCGCAGCTCGGCCTTGTCCCACAAAAGCACTTCTTCGCCACGCAGAACGCTCTCTGCATCTTCTGCCGGGAAATCAAAGGCCATGTCGGACTTTGAGGTGTAGACCGGAACTGTGAAAATGCCGCGGCTGCGTTCCTGTGTCGTTTTTTCAATTTCGATGTCGAGTTTATCCGGCAGGATATAGACCGGGGCACGGCGCAATGTTTTGGTCACAGTCTTGAATTGAAAGACCGGCCTGTCCTTGGCGTCGAGCTTTTGCTCGCCGGTTAGCGGGTCAACTACTTCACTCTTTTCGCGTACGGTTACGGTTTCTTCCACAGGGATGATCAGAACGGGGCCGGATAGCTTTTGCGCCCCACCCCATTCATGGCCGACCGAGCTTATGGTTAGGCGGTTATAGTCAGCGCGACTGTCGATAATGGCGCCGACAAAGAAAACGGGGATGGTCATGAGCAGGACCAATAGCCCCACGATGATAAAGCGAAGCCCGGCGGATCGGTGCATGGATAACTCCTGTCTCAACTGTTCCGATGCTGTCCATTTTGGCCCAGTTGCGTGCAGTGCATTGCCATGATTTTGCGCAGTTTTTGCGCAGATTAGGGGCCTTGTGTGATCATGCACCTGCATGTAGACTTTGCGTATGAGTAACCTGCCTCAACAAGAAGCGATGTGGTATGCCCTGTCGCGGGGATATAGCCAGGCACGGGACGCACTGGAGAGTGCGCTAAAGTCTGCGAACCTTCCCGCGCTTGATGTTTTTGATGCGCTTAACGCGCTGGTTGAAAGCGAGACGCAGCTGACGGCCAAAGCACTGGAAACAGCTCTCCTGATGCCACAATACGGCGTGTCGCGTTTGCTGGACCGTATGGAGAAAGACGGGCTCGTTGCGCGTGTGGCCAACCCCGGCGATCAGCGGTCAAAGCTGCTGAAGGTTACACAGAGCGGTGCCGAGACACATATCCGCATGAAGCGGGTGCGCGACGCAAGTCTGGTCGATTTCTTTGGACCACGCGCCCGGCCAGGTCAATTGATGCGCATGACACGGCTTTTGGGGCTGCTTGATGACACGGCGGACGCGGCGGATTAAACCGCACGCTCCAGCATCATCTTTTTGATTTCCGCAATCGCCTTGGCCGGGTTCAACCCTTTGGGGCACGTCTTGGCGCAGTTCATGATCGTGTGACAGCGGTAGAGCTTGAAGGGATCTTCCAGATCATCCAACCGTTCACCCGTCGCCTCATCCCGGCTGTCGATGATCCAGCGATAGGCATGCAAGAGAGCGGCTGGTCCAAGGTACTTGTCGCCGTTCCACCAATAGCTCGGGCACGAGGTTGAGCAGGACGCGCACATCACGCATTCATACAATCCATCGAGCTTTTCACGGTCTTCAATGGACTGCTTCCATTCCTTGGCCGGGCGGTTTGTCTTGGTCTCAAGCCACGGCATGATGGACGCGTGTTGTGCATAGAAGTGTGTCAGGTCCGGGATCAGATCGCGGACCACAGGCATGTGCGGCAGTGGATAAATCTTTACATCCCCCTTGATCTCATCCAGACCGTAGATACAGGCCAGCGTGTTGATGCCGTCGATATTCATCGCACATGAGCCGCAAATCCCCTCGCGGCAAGAGCGGCGGAAGGTCAGCGTGGGATCAATCTCGTTCTTGATCTTGATCAGCGCGTCCAGAACCATCGGGCCGCATTTGTCCATATCGAGGAAATAGGTGTCTACTGACGGGTTTTTGCCGTCTTCCTGGTTCCAGCGGTAAATCTGAAACTTGCGGACATTCGTCGCGCCCTCTGGCTTGGGCCAGGTTTTGCCCGTCGTGATCCGGGAATTCTTTGGCAGGGTCAGTTGAACCATAGCTTTTCTCCGATCAGCCGCCCAAAAGGGTCAGGCCATTTTCCGCGTAACACTGAACCGCCTCCTGGCGGGTCGAAATTTCGATGACTGTCTCCGCCGTCTCAGTCGTGATCTCTGTCACCGAGGCGCGCGCAAGGCCCAGGATCTCTCCGGCCGAGGCGGCGTCAATCACGCAATCGGTAATGGGCGCGATGTTAAGGCCGGGAAACCGCGCCTGCATCACTTCATTGACCACAGTTTTGGCCTGATTGCGCGCCAGGGCATCCGCGGCGTCATTTGCGGCCGTACACCCTGCGAGAACGATAACCGTAAAGGCAAGTACCGCACGCATCAGAAGGTCCGTTCCTTAGGGGCAATTTTCTTAAGGCTGATGCCACCTTCGGCCTCGGTGGTGAGCGGGTCTTCGATAATGGGGCGGTAACTGAGGTCGACCGTCTTACCATCAACGCGCGCCACAGTGTGCACACGCCATTTTTTGTCGTCCCGCGTGCTGAAATCCTCATGTGCATGCGCGCCACGGCTTTCTTTGCGCGCCTCGGCGCCGGCAATGGTCGCCAGTGCGTTGGGCATCAGGTTGGTCAACTCGAGCGTTTCCATCAGGTCGCTGTTCCACACAAGGCTGCGGTCGGTGACCTTGATGTCATCCATCTTGGCAGCGATCGCGTCCATTTTCTGAACGCCGTCTGACAGTGTTTTGGAGGTGCGGAACACCGCCGCGTCGGCCTGCATCGTACGCTGCATTTCGAGCCGCAGGTCCGCAGTTGGCACGGCGCCATCGGCATGCCGCAACCCGTCAAATCTATCGAGCGCTTTGTCAACCTGGCTTGTATTGGTGTCGGGCACCGCAGTTTCGCGATCCACGACCTTGCCAGCCCGAATGGCGGAGGCACGGCCAAATACAACGAGATCAATAAGAGAGTTGGAACCAAGCCGGTTCGCGCCATGCACCGAAGCACATCCCGCTTCGCCCACAGCCATAAGACCAGGCACAACCGCGGTTGGGTCCTTCTTGGAAGGATTGAGCACCTCGCCCCAGTAATTCGTCGGAATGCCGCCCATGTTGTAGTGCACAGTCGGCAGGACTGGAATGGGTTGCTTGGTGACATCGACACCGGCGAAAATCTTGGCTGATTCCGAGATGCCTGGGAGCCGAAGTTTCAACGCCTCCGGCGGCAGGTGACTCAGGTTTAGATGAATGTGATCGCCACCTTCGCCGACACCGCGCCCTTCTCGGATTTCCATCGTCATGCAGCGCGATACGTAATCGCGAGGTGCGAGGTCTTTGTAATTGGGCGCATAGCGCTCCATAAACCGCTCACCTTCGGAGTTGGTGAGATACCCGCCCTCACCACGCGCGCCCTCGGTGATCAAAGTGCCAGAGCCATAGATGCCTGTCGGGTGGAACTGAACGAATTCCATGTCCTGAAGTGGCAGTCCTGCGCGCGCCACCATCCCGCCGCCATCGCCGGTACAGGTATGCGCCGAGGTCGCACTGAAATAGGCGCGGCCATAGCCACCGGTGGCCAGAACGACCATCTTAGAGTTAAAAACATGGATCGAGCCATCGTCGAGCTTCCAGCACACCACGCCGGTGCAGACGCCATCATCGCCCATGATCAGATCAATGGCGAAATACTCGATGTAGAACTCAGCATTGTTCTTCAGGCTTTGACCATAAAGCGTGTGCAGGATCGCATGACCCGTCCGGTCCGCCGCCGCACAGGTGCGTTGCACCGCAGGGCCTTCACCAAATTCCGTGGTGTGGCCGCCAAAGGGGCGCTGATAGATTTTGCCCTCTTCTGTGCGCGAAAACGGCACGCCGTAGTGCTCCAGTTCATAGACGGCTTTGGGCGCTTCGCGAGCGAGGTATTCCATCGCATCGGTATCGCCCAGCCAGTCGGAACCTTTAACAGTGTCATACATATGCCACTGCCAACTATCGGGACCCATGTTGCCCAGGCTGGCCGCAATGCCACCCTGCGCTGCTACAGTGTGAGAGCGGGTTGGAAAGACCTTGGTGATACATGCAGTGCGCAGACCCTGCTCGGCCATGCCGAGCGTGGCACGCAAGCCTGCACCGCCTGCACCCACCACCACAACGTCATAGTCATGCGTTTCATAATCGTAAGCTGCCATACGTGATTACTCCGGTCTCAAAGTGCCAGCCGTGCGATGGCGAACAGGCCTGTGGCCATGGCGCCGTAGCTGAGGCAGGTGACGAGAATGATGGTGATTTTCTGGGCTGTGCCGTGCACGTAATCTTCGATGAGAACCTGTGCACCATCCGAAAAATGTTTGAAGCCTACAATGATTGTAAGCGCCGCCACGATTGCCGGGAAGGGTCGGGCGAAATAGGCGGTCACCTCTTCATAAGTTCCGCCCAACGTTGCGCCGAAAGTGAAGATGAAAAGCGGGATGAGGATAAGCAGCGCCACGCTTTGTACTTTCATCGACCAAAAGTGATGTACGCCGGACTTGGCGGCACCCATTCCTACGGCACGTTTGCGGTCAGTCAGATATCTCATGCCGGTTCCCTTACACGATAAGAGCTGTCAGGATGGTCAGGACCACTGAGCCGCCGATGATGCCCCAACCGAGTTTCTCAGCGGTCTCAATTTCAAGCATCATCGCGTTGTCCCAGATGAGATGACGCACACCGGCGAGGGTGTGGTACCACAACGCCCAGAGTGACAGGAACATAACCAGGTCCCCGAACCAGCCTGTCACCACCGCATTGGCCACCGCGAAGTATTCTGCCGATGTGGCCGCGGCCAGGAACCACCACACGATCAGCAGCGCCGCGACCAACAAGGCATTTCCTGTGATGCGCGTGAGGATCGACGTTATGGATGTGAGCTGGGGCCGGTAGATTGACAGGTGCGGCGAAAGCGGACGATTGCCGCGATTGACATCAGCCATGAACCCTTCCTTCTATTCTGGAGGTGGCATGCATGTCCCGTTGACATACAGCTTTGCCACCGCACGTGTCTTTTTATCCAACCATATGCTGCTAGTGCAAACCCTGAATCCGTCGAATCTGCAGGCATTTGGTCGCAATTCGGTCAATTGTGATCACATTGTATTTTCAGTGATCACAAATTGGGATTCCTAGAATCGGGCCGCCGCTCTGAAATCTGTTTCGTCACCTCTCTTAGAAGCTTGCGCTGCATGCGGTTGGGATAGTCCTCAAAGCTGTTTGCTGTGATCACAAATGCGCCGTTGCCAAGGATAACGTTTTCCCAGAAATATTCTGTGATCTGAGGTTCGGCGCCTTCAATGACAAGCGCATTTACGACAATGTTCGATATGCTCAGTACGTTGTGCACATCCTTTGGATCTACGCCTTCATTGGATGATCCATCGCCGGAAATGTCGATAACCCAACGCTCGCAGTTCGGCACATCTGCAAATTGCGCGCTGGCAAAGGCAAGAGCTTCGCCGATGGCAGTGGAAAAGTTCCGCCAAACACGAGGTGCTGTCTCCACTCGGGTGGCAAATCCCTCCAACACGTCAAAATCAGTCATCCGCGTCCAGGGCGTGACAGCCCGTTGTCGCGAAGACCCTGTCCATTGCAAAACCATAACTGCGGCCTCCTGGGCCACAAGCGCTTCGGATACGGATGCGTCGCGCAGCCCGTCGGCTAGCCCCTGCATCTGGATGCGGTACTCGTTGTTGTCCACCGACCCAGAGACATCCACGGCCAGCACAAGTGCGATTTCACAGGCGCGCGCGCGAAGTGCGGCACACAACAGGAAGACAAAAAGAGAAACACGCCATGCCATTTGGATAAGCATGGCAAGACGCGCTCGACTTGACCAGTCTGGAACGCACGCGTGCGATCACATTGGCATCAGCGCCCAGTAATCCAGATCTAGCATCACGTGCGGCAGGTACTTGCCATCCTCGCCTTTCAGCGTGAAAGGCGCACCACCCTTGGTCGCCACCAATCGCAGACGTAAGGCGCCGACGCCTGGTATGTTGGTTTCAGCTTTGTCCAGTACTTCTGACCAGGCCTTGATCGTATCACCGCTATAGCAGGGATTTGCATGCGCCCCGGCATTCAATCCAGCGACGATCTGCGCATTTGCGAGGCCGTTAAAGCTCAACGTTCGGGCCATGGAGATAACATGACCGCCATAGATGAGCCGTTGGCCATCTTCGCGGAGAGTCGCATCAAAATGGACCTTCGCCGTGTTCTGCCAAAGACGCGTGGCCATCATGTGTTCGGCTTCTTCGACTGTCACACCATCTACGTGGTCGATGGTTTCACCGATGTCATAGTCGCTCCAGCGATGTGGTTCTCCGGCGAGGGTATAATCGTAGTTGTCGAAAGTAAGCCCCTCGGGCACCACCAGATCCCCTACTTCCAGCGCCGGTTTTAACTCGGGAATGAATGTGTCGGGCGAGCGTGCATCGACATTGCGTTTACGCACCATGACCCAGCGCACATAATCAAGCACCACCTCATCACGCTGGTTCGTGCCCTTTGTGCGAACCCAGACAACCCCGGATTTACCATTCGAATTCTGCTTGAGGCCGATCACCTCCGATGACGAACGTAGCGTATCGCCCGGATAGATCGGTTTCAGCCACCGTCCTTCAGCATACCCAAGATTGGCAATTGCATTGAGTGAAATATCGGGAACAGTCTTTCCGAAGACCACGTGAAACGCTGCGATATCATCCAGTGGACTTGCAAGCAGGCCGCAGGCGCGGGCGAACTCATCGGATGAATAGAGCGCATGCCGCGCAGGATAGAGCGCGTGATAAAGCGCGCGTTCTCCGCCCGATACCGTACGAGGCACGGCATGATGAATGGTCTCGCCGACGGTGTAGTCTTCGAAAAACCGGCCCGGGTTGGTCTTGACCATGTTCAGTGTTCTCCAAGTTTGACGTCTGCGTCGTAAGTGCCGTCGACCTCTTTGACGACCGCTTGTCCGCAGCGCATTACCCCGTTTGCTGCGTCGAACGCGTAAGTCGGGTCGCCATAAAGCTCCCATCCTTTGTTCAGGGCTTCAGTGACCTTGTGACAAAAGTCGGATGTGTCGTCTGCCGAGAGGAACCGATAGAGTTTCATGCGTTTACCCAAAGGCCGGATAGCCAAGCCAGTAATGTATCCCTGCAATCACGGCAAAGACCACAACGGTGCCGCCAAGCGTCATCAGTTCCTTGCTCTGCGGAACAGGATCGGGGCGGGTCCATTCAGGTTGCGCTTTGTTGATCACGATCATCTGGACCACAGCCCAAGCCAGAAGGCCGCCAAAGAGAATGAAAGATGGACCGTCCCCGTTCACCAGAATATGCGCCAGTGCCCAAACCTTGACCGCGCCCAACATCGGGTGACGCATCCGGCGTGCCAGAGCGGTCTTCATACCTGATGCGGCAAACATATAGACCGAAAAAAGCATGAGCAGATTGTTGATGCCAACAAGTGCTGGACTGCGCCCCCAGAAAACTGCGCCATCGGCCATACCATAGCCTTTGCTCATGAGCCAAATACTGATGAGCAACGTGACAGCGACAATCCCCTTGCCTGGTCCTTCCCCCAAAACTGCGCGCAGGCCCGGCGCAAGACGCTTCAGAAGATGTGCGCCACTCCAAAGAACAAGACCAAGAATGAGATAGATCATGTCGCTTACTCCGCTGCCATTTCGGCAATTGCTTCCGATTTGGCCAGAATGCGCTGGGCCGCAACCACGTGTAGGTTTTCTACGATCTGACCGTCCACAACGGCCACGCCCTGTCCCTGCCGCTGGCTTTCTTCGAAGGCTTCGATCTGGCGCTTGGCAAGGTCGATTTCCGACTGCGTTGGCGCAAACGCGGTGTTGGTTACTTCAATCTGTGCTGGGTGAATGAGCGTCTTGCCATCAAAGCCCAGATCTCGGCCGTGTTCGCATTCCGCTTTCAATCCATCCCCGTCCCGAAACCGGTTGTAAACACCATCAATTGCCACAACGCCGCGCGCCGCACGTGCGGCCATCACGATCATTTGCAAGGATGACAAAAGAGGCATGCGGTCCGGCCGGTAGCGGCACCCCAATTCCTTGGTCAGGTCGTTGGTTCCGGTAATCAGGCCTGTTACTTGGCGATGCGCAGCAATCTCACGTGCGTTAAACACGCTCGCAGGCGTCTCCATCATCGTCCAGATCGGCATATCTGGTCCAACCATATCGGCGAGGCTATCAACATCGGAGTAGTTGTTCACCTTAGGCAGTAGAATGATGTCGGCTCCGGCGTTGCCCAAAACACGTACATCTTCAAAGCCCCACTCGGTGGTCAGGGCGTTGATCCGCACCACTTTGACCCGATTGCCATAGCCGCCATCGCTGAGAGCCTGCGCCAGTGTCTGTCGGGCCTCGGCCTTGGCATCGGGGGCCACGGCATCCTCCAGATCAAAGATGATCGCATCTGTCGGCAGGCTGCGCGCCTTCTCAAGCGCACGTTCCTTGGAGCCAGGGATATAAAGTACAGAACGATAGGGGTGCGTCTGAAGGTCCATTCAAACGGCTCCTTTCCAAAGTCGATAGAAATTTTCTTGCGCAGCATTGCCATTTTTTGCCTGAAAAGTTCAAGGATTTTCCCGCCGCAGTGCAGAAACATACGAAAGATAAGCGAGGCGAACGTCGCATTAACCTTGTTTTGGTAGCCATGAAAGCACGCTTTGAACCAATCAAAAGGCAGGGACCAAGCTTAGAAAGGCGAGAAAGATGAAGCTATATGCGAAGATGACGACGGCCGCGATTGCGGTCTGCCTGGCCGGCCCGTCCGCTGCCTCAAACTGCGCTCCGCGTGAGATGGTCATAGAAAACCTGGCCAAGAAGTACGGCGAATCACGGCAATCTATGGGTCTCGGTGCAAACAATGCGGTGGTTGAGGTGTTCGCCTCCGAAGAGACTGGCACATGGACGATAACAGTGACTTCTGTCCATGGCATGACCTGCATGGTGGCCAGTGGCCAGGCGTTTGAAGAACTGGCCGAGGTGCTCCCGGTTGATGACAACGATGCGTAGCGACGCAAAATCGCAAGATGAGCGATCAAGCAGCGGTTGATGGCATGCAAGAATCGCCTGTGCGTCCGAATTGATTGCCGGTCGTTTCTTGGCACGGATGCCGTTTTGCCCAGTCTTGCAGTCCTGAGTGGTCAAGTTGGGTCAAGCCACTGTTGTGCACATAGTTTTTGGTATTGTCGGATTTTAAGTTCGATCAATTTCCGCTCTGCTGCATTGCAGCGCACTTGCGCCAGACGGCGATTGCGACTAGGCCGTGTCGCAACATTCCAACCGACCGGAGACCATTCCAATGGCCAGACCCAAGATCGCCCTTATCGGCGCAGGACAAATCGGCGGCACGCTTGCCCATCTTGCAGCTCTGAAAGAACTTGGTGATGTCGTTTTGTTCGACATTGCCGAAGGCATTCCAGAGGGCAAAGCGCTCGACATCGCAGAATCCGGCCCGTCAGAGGGCTTTGACGCATCATTGAGCGGCACTCAAAGCTATGCCGACATCGCTGGCGCGGATGTTTGCATCGTCACCGCCGGTGTGCCGCGCAAGCCGGGCATGAGCCGCGATGACCTCCTGGGCATCAACCTCAAAGTCATGAAATCCGTGGGCGAAGGCATCCGCGATCACGCGCCGAATGCATTTGTGATCTGCATCACCAACCCGCTCGACGCGATGGTTTGGGCCCTGCGTGAATTCTCAGGCCTGCCTCATGAAAAAGTCTGCGGCATGGCCGGTGTGCTCGACAGCGCCCGTTTCCGCCACTTCCTCGCCGAAGAGTTCAACGTCTCCATGAAAGACGTCACCGCCTTCGTTCTGGGCGGACATGGCGACACAATGGTGCCTTCCGTGCGCTACTCCACAGTGGCCGGTATCCCTCTGCCAGACTTGGTTGCGATGGGCTGGACCACGCAAGAAAAGCTCGACGCGATTGTGCAACGCACCCGCGACGGCGGTGCTGAAATCGTAGGCCTGCTGAAGACCGGCTCTGCTTTCTATGCACCCGCCACATCCGCGATTGAAATGGCCGAAGCCTATCTCAAGGACCAAAAGCGCGTTCTGCCCTGTGCCGCTTATTGCGATGGCGACCTGGGCCTCAAAGGCATGTATGTCGGTGTCCCGACCGTTATCGGCGCAGGCGGGGTTGAGCGGATCGTAAACATCAAGCTCAACAAGGAAGAGCAAGAGATGTTCGACGCTTCCGTCAAAGCCGTTCAAGGCTTGGTAGAAGCCTGCAAAGGGATCGACAGCTCACTCGCTTGATCCTCTTCCCTAGACAAGTTTAAGCTGGAACGCGCGGGCCTCAGACCCGCGCGTTTTTCATTTCAGGAGTTGATTTTTTGAAACGATTTTTCCTTCTCGGTGCGGCGGCGTTTTCGCTGTTGAGTGCCACCGCACTTCCCCTACAGGCGCAGTCATTGGCCGAAGACGGGTTGGCCTCAACGATTGAACGGTTGTCCGCAGACCCCAACGCGAACACCTTCGAATTGGGGATGTTGCAGACTCTTCGCGCTGTCGAAAAAACCCTGCAAACACGATACGAGTACGGGATCGGGCAGCGTGTGCCGATGCTTCCGGTTCTGCGCATTCAGGGTGCGCTGACACCGAATCCGAAACCCAAGCCGTCTGACACTGGCACGCTCTCGGAAATCATGCGTCAGTTTGTCGAAGATATGGAGATGGCTCGCACAACGCTGACTTCAGTCGACGATGCGCCTGCCTTTGATCTGACGCTGCAAGATCTGTGGTTCGATGTGGATGGTAACGGACAGCGCGCACGGTCTGAAAACGTCACCGAGCTTTTGGGGGCATTGGTGATTGGCGGGCGGGCCTATCGTGAATTCTCTCAGTCAGAGGCGAAAGACACGCCCATCAGTGTACGTTTTGATGCCGCAGATCATGCCTGGTTGGCCGCCTACACTCATATGTTGTCAGGCTTTGGGCACCTCTATCTGGCCTTTGATCCCGAACCGGTTTTCCAAAAACTGGAAGCCGAACGCACGGCGCTGGGCAACGCACCAGAGATTCCGAACATCTACGATCAGGCGCAACTGGAAGAAGAACTCGCGGCGTTGGAGGCAGAAGAGGCAGAGATAAAGGCTGAAACGGAGGCGCTACAGGAAAGTTTCAACGCCAAGAACGACGCGTACCGCACGCTTTACAATGAAATACGAGAAAAGCCTGACGGTGCTGAAAAAGATGCACTTCAGGAGACGGCTGATGCCATGCAGGAAGAAACCAGAGCCATGGGCAGGGAATTGAGCGATCTGCGCCGCAGCCTTCAGTTTATCCGTAACGAAAAGCGCGCCATCGAGGCCAAACAACCCGAAGCGGTTGGTGACATGCAGAGGATGGCGGCACAGCAGGCCGAGACGATTGATTTCATCTATGTCCTGATCCGGTCACTGGATCAGCAGCCAGATGCCGATCATATCCGGGCTGTGCGCGACAACTGGATGGGCATGATTGCACAAAACCGGGTGTTTTGGACGCGGCTGGCCGAAGAGACTGACAATGAGCGCGAATGGATTCCCAACGAGACCCAGACTTCGGCCTTGCCGGTTGAAATCCCTGATGGTGCGCCCGAGGCCTGGCAAGCGATCCTGGCGGATATCGAGGCGGTGCTGAAAGGCGATCTGCTGATCACGCACCCGCTTTTGCCACCCGGTCACGGCATCAGTATTCCAGCCTATGTTGAAGATCCCAGCCCATTGTCCTTGCTCGAATGGGTGCATGGCATTGGTGCGTATCGCTATGCCGCCAAGGGGCCGCGGCTCACCGCGCAAAGTTGGAATGCGTTTCAACGTTTGACCAATGGAAACCCTGGTGGATTTGCGATCTTCTTCAACTAAGGGTCACATGCTGATGTTGCCATCGTATCAAGCAGAGGCTTGAAACTGCGCATTGATTCGCTCCTAGCTTCATATTTGTTAATTTGTGATCACAGTTTTTAATGCTGTGATCACAAAAGTTATTATTTGGCCGCAAAACCCATAAACCGACGACAAAGCACTTAAGTCCGTCCAAATCCGTGTCTATACCGAGAGGGAAACACACCAAGACGGGATTGTGCGATGAACATTCACGAATACCAGGCGAAATCCTTGCTGCGCTCTTACGGTGCGCCGGTCTCTGATGGCCGCGTTGTGCTGCGCGCAGAAGAAGCCAAGACCGCCGCCGGAGAGCTCGATGGTCCAGTTTGGGTCGTCAAGGCACAGATCCATGCAGGCGGTCGCGGCAAGGGGACATTCAAGGAACCCGAAGCCGGAAGTGCAGGTGGCGTGCGTATCGCCAAATCCGTGAGTGAAGCTGCCGAAGAGGCCAAGCACATGCTGGGCCGCACATTGGTCACCAAACAGACCGGCCCGGCGGGCAAGCAGGTGAACCGCGTCTATATCGAAGACGGCGCTGGCATCGACAAAGAATTCTACCTTGCCCTGCTCGTGGATCGCGGCACATCGCGCATCTCGTTCGTTTGTTCCACAGAGGGCGGCATGGACATCGAAGAAGTGGCCGAAAGCACGCCGGAGAAAATCCTTAGCTTCAGTGTTGATCCAGCCACCGGCTATCAGGCCTTTCACGGCCGCCGCATTGCCTTCATGCTCGAACTCACCGGCGGCGCGGTGAAGCAATGCGTCAAGCTGATGGGCACGCTCTACAAGATGTTCCTCGAAAAAGACATGGAGATGCTGGAGATCAACCCGCTGATCCTGACCACGGGCGGCGACCTCAAGTGCCTCGACGCCAAGATGGGCTTTGACAGCAACGCTGTCTACCGCCACGCCGACATCGCCGAGCTGCGCGACGTGACTGAAGAAGACCCAAAAGAGCTTGAGGCGTCGAAATATGACCTCAACTATATCGCACTGGATGGCGAAATCGGCTGCATGGTGAACGGCGCAGGCCTCGCCATGGCGACGATGGACATCATCAAGCTTTACGGATCAGAGCCGGCCAACTTCCTTGACGTGGGAGGCGGTGCGACCAAGGACAAGGTGACCGAGGCATTCAAGATCATCACCTCGGACCCGCAGGTCAAAGGCATTCTCGTCAACATCTTCGGCGGCATCATGCGCTGTGACGTGATCGCAGAGGGCGTCGTGGCCGCCGTGAAAGAGGTGGGCCTCAAGGTCCCGCTCGTCGTCCGGCTGGAGGGCACGAATGTTGAGAAGGGCAAGGACATCATCAACAATTCCGATGTGGATGTGATCGCCGCCGACAACCTCAAGGATGGTGCTGAGAAGATCGTGAAGGCGGTCAAAGGATAATCGTAGGGTGGGTGCCAACCCACCTTCCCCACGAAAAGAATTAAGGAGAACGCCAAATGGCAGTCCTCGTAGACGAAAACACCAAAGTCATCTGTCAGGGTCTCACCGGCTCACAAGGGACTTTCCACTCGGAACAGGCCATCGCCTATGGCACCAAGATGGTGGGCGGCGTCACCCCCGGCAAAGGCGGGCAGACGCATCTTGATCTGCCAGTTTACAACTCTGTTCATGAAGCGATGCATGAAACCGGAGCAAATGCGTCCGTGATCTATGTACCACCCCCTTTTGCCGCCGATTCCATCCTTGAGGCCATTGATGCTGAGATGCCGCTCATTGTGTGCATCACCGAAGGCATTCCGGTCCTCGACATGCTGCGCGTCAAACGCGCGCTGATGGACAGCACGTCGAAACTCATCGGCCCCAACTGTCCGGGTATCATCACGCCCGATGCCTGCAAGATCGGCATCATGCCCGGCCACATCCACAAACGTGGATCCTGCGGCGTGGTCTCGCGCTCCGGCACGCTCACCTATGAGGCGGTGAAACAGACCTCCGATGTGGGCCTGGGTCAGTCGACCTGCGTGGGTATCGGCGGCGACCCCATCAAGGGCACCGAGCATATCGATGTGCTGGAATGGTTCCTGGCCGATGATGAAACGCAAAGCATCATCATGATCGGCGAAATCGGCGGCTCCGCCGAAGAAGAGGCCGCACAGTTCCTGATCGACGAGAAAAAGAAAGGCCGCTGGAAGCCCACGGCCGGTTTCATCGCAGGCCGCACCGCCCCTCCGGGCCGTCGCATGGGCCATGCCGGTGCGATTGTCGCCGGCGGCAAAGGCGGCGCGGATGATAAGATCGAAGCCATGCGCGCGGCTGGGATTGTGGTCTCTGAGTCCCCCGCAGGTCTTGGTGAGGCCGTTCTGGAGGCGATTGGCTAATGTCCCAGATGAAAGCCGTAGGTCGGGCTTCAGCCCGGCACGCGACCCTGGCATTTCTGGGTGCGGCTTTCATTGTGGCGGCCTCATCCGCCCAAGCGGGCGAATGGAACAAAATCGCCAGCAAGGCCATCGCGGCCTGTACCGATGCTGCGCCGGAAGACTTCGACGCCAATCTGGCATCTGCCGGTTTCGAATATCTCACCGATGCTCATGTTGATCGCGTGGGGGCGCAACTGACATATGCAGAGCGCCTGACCACCTATGCTCAAACAGGTGAGGCCCCCAACCCCGCCTTGCACGCCAATGCGGTTGAAATCTTTACTGGTATCATCGCCGCAATGGTCGAAGACGCGGATGACGGACAGCAGATTTACGTTTTTCCAGAGGATGACACATTCTTTGTGATCACCTCTGTCGTTGAACCTGAGCATTGCGGATTTACCCATATCGCCAGTTTGGATCACGGCCCGTTACGTGCTGGAGAGTTCGACGACGTTGCGGGCATCAAAGATCCGGATCAGTCCTTCGAACAAGAGTTTCTGACCGACGCGATTTCAACGCCAAACGGACAGGACGAACCTTTCATTTTCTTCCGGCAGTTGCGCCCCAAGGACGGAGCCAAAGCGGCTCTGGGTGACGATGCCATCGTTTCACAATGGGGCATCAGGCCCTGACGCGTTGCGCGTCTGTCAGCAGGGGAAAGACACATGACCGACCAATCTCCCAACGACCAATTCCACGCCTCGTCTTTCATGCAGGGGCATAATGCGGAGTATCTGGAGCAGATATGAATACCTCTCTTGCAAGCATCTTAGCGGAACCCTCAGCCTCTTCTGGGAGCCGGAACGGGGTCGCCATATTCACCAGTTTTTCTAGGGTCGCATGTTTCGCCATCGCAACAACATTAGCTTTGATGGGGACAAAAACAGCGGCAATTGCTGATACCAGCCGCCTTTGGTTGGACGCATGTACGTCAAGTTACAAAAGCAAAGATGAATTCTATGGAGTTTTTAAAGCAGCAGGTTTTTCGCCACTCAAAGAAGAAGACTTGCCCTTTGCCATCAGTCTTTTTGCAGACTTCCACACAATAACCAGTCTTGTAGTGGACGACTTGACCAATGGAAGCAGACTTACCTTTACAAACCCCGAAGCATGGGCACCAACACCACAAGACTATCAAAAAATGTATAAGAACCGGGGCAAACCCACTTCGAACGCTTTAACCCCCGTAGCTTTGAAAGTTCACCGGAAAACAGCGGCCGGGCAATTCGATGCAGCTGGAGATATATTCTATAACGGAGAAATAATAATATTAGCTTTTGGGGGAGAGTTTAATACTAAGTGCGATATCATTTTTACATCTCCTGCACCAACTTGGTTGAAGTCGCGAGTGTTAAACCACCCAGACACTAACTCCAAACAATACTCAAATTTTTTCAACGAAAAACGATTGTCTTTAAAGGACAAATCAAATGGCTCGCAGCGTTTCACGAGCTTTGTCTTTAACGACTTCATGCAAAGTACTTTTGAAAAGCTTCGTGGGGAAAGCCCTGAGTTTCTGCAAACCCTTACTGTCGAATCTCGTAGGATTTGAGCGCATGAAACATTTGCTTCCCGCGCTCAACGCAAATCCCGCAAATCCAAGGATAGTCGAAGAATGACCGACCAATCTCCAAACGACCAGTTTCACGCCTCGTCTTTCATGCAGGGGCATAATGCGGAGTATCTGGAGCAGCTCTACGCGCGCTACGCAAATGATCCCAATGCTGTGGATGAAGCCTGGCAGGCCTTTTTCGCGCAGCTCGGGGATGGGGAAGTTGAGGTCAAGCGCGAGGCAGCAGGGCCAAGCTGGGCGCGCGCCGACTGGCCGCCGCAGCCGCAGGACGAACTGACCGGTGCTTTGACGGGCGAGTATCCGCCCGAGGTTGAGGCCAAAAAGGCCGGCGAAAAGATCAAGGCCAAGGCCGCAGAGACCGGTGTTGAGGTCTCGGATGAGGCCATCAAACGTGCCGTGCTGGACAGTGTTCGCGCCCTCATGCTGATCCGCGCTTACCGCATCCGCGGCCATCTGGCGGCGGACCTTGACCCGCTGGGCCTGCGTGAAACACCTGCGCGGCCCGAGCTTGATCCGCGGTCCTATGGCTTCACAGAGGCCGATATGGACCGGCCTATTTTTATCGATAACGTGCTAGGCCTTCAGGTCGCGTCCATCCGCGAAATTCTGGCCATCGTCAAGCGCACCTATTGCGGCACGTTTGCGCTGCAATACATGCATATTTCCGATCCGGTTGAATCGGCTTGGCTTAAGGAACGCATCGAAGGCTATGACAAGGAGATCAGCTTTACCCGTGAAGGGCGCAAGGCGATCCTGAACAAGCTGGTAGAGGCCGAAGGGTTCGAAAAATACCTGCATGTCAAATACATGGGCACCAAGCGGTTTGGTCTTGATGGCGGCGAGAGCCTCATTCCCGCGATGGAACAGATCATCAAACGCGGTGGCCAACTGGGTGTAAAAGACATCGTCATCGGCATGCCCCACCGGGGGCGTCTGTCGGTGCTGGCCAATGTGATGGGCAAGCCCTATCGCGCGATCTTCAACGAGTTTCAGGGCGGCAGCTTTAAGCCCGAGGATGTGGATGGCTCCGGCGATGTGAAGTATCACCTCGGCGCATCCTCAGACCGCGAGTTTGACGGCAACTCCGTGCATCTCAGTCTGACCGCAAACCCGTCACATCTTGAGGCGGTGAACCCTGTGGTTCTCGGCAAAGTGCGCGCCAAGCAGGACCAGATGAACGATACGGACCGCACGTCTGTTATGGGTATCCTGTTGCATGGTGATGCTGCGTTCGCCGGGCAAGGTGTGGTCGCCGAAGGCTTCGGTCTATCGGGTCTGCGCGGCCATAAAACCGGTGGCACGATGCATATCGTCGTGAATAACCAAATCGGCTTCACCACCGCACCCCACTTCTCGCGCTCGTCGCCCTATCCAACTGACATCGCGCTTATGGTCGAAGCGCCGATTTTCCACGTCAATGGCGATGACCCCGAGGCCGTGGTGCACGCAGCCCGCGTCGCCACCGAATTCCGCCAGAAGTTTAAGAAAGACGTAGTGATCGACATGATCTGTTATCGCCGCTTTGGCCATAACGAGGGGGATGAACCGATGTTCACCAACCCTGTCATGTACAAAAAGATCAAGACGCAGAAGACAACTCTGGCGCTCTACACCGAACGGTTGGTCAAAGACGGTTTGATCCCCGAAGGTGAGATTGAGGACATGAAGGCCGCGTTTCAGTCCTATCTCGCGGATGAGTTTGAAGCCGGGAAGGAATTCCGTCCGAACAAGGCCGATTGGCTGGATGGCAAATGGTCTCATCTTGACCGCAAGGATGAAGACTACCAACGCGGCGCGACCTCCATAAAGAAAAAGACCTTCACTGAAATCGGCAAGGCACTGACCACCGCACCCAAGGACTTTCCACTGCACAAAACCGTCGCGCGTCTGCTCGAAACCAAGGCCAACATGTTCAAAACTGGGGAAGGCTTCGACTGGGCCACGGCAGAAGCTCTGGCCTTTGGCTCATTGCTGACCGAAGGCTACCCGGTGCGCCTCGCCGGTCAAGACTGTACCCGCGGCACCTTCTCGCAACGCCATTCCGGGTTGATCAACCAAGACACCGAAGAGCGATACTACCCGCTCAATCACATCCGCAAAGGACAGGCGCATTACGATGTCATCGACTCGATGCTCTCGGAATATGCCGTGCTTGGGTTTGAGTATGGCTATACGCTCTCGGAACCCAATGCGCTTGTTATGTGGGAGGCGCAGTTTGGTGATTTCGCCAATGGCGCGCAGATCATGTTTGACCAATTCATCAGTTCAGGCGAGAGCAAATGGCTGCGCATGTCGGGGCTTGTCTGCCTTCTGCCGCACGGATTTGAGGGGCAGGGGCCGGAACACAGCTCGGCCCGCTTGGAGCGTTTCCTGCAAATGTGCGGTCAGGACAACTGGATTGTGGCCAATTGCTCGACTCCGTCGAACTACTTCCACATCCTGCGCCGCCAGTTGCACCGCACGTTCCGCAAGCCGCTCATCCTGATGACGCCCAAGTCGCTCTTGCGTCACAAGTTGTGCATCTCCAAAACCGAAGACTTCGTTACCGGATCAAGCTTTCACCGGGTTCTCTGGGATGACGCGCAACATGGCAACTCGGACCTCAAACTGAAGCCCGACACCAAAATCCGCCGCGTCGTGATGTGTTCGGGCAAGGTGTACTATGACCTGTTGGAAGAGCGTGATGCGCGAGGATTGGATGACGTCTATCTGATGCGTGTTGAGCAGTTCTATCCCTTCCCGGCCATCTCGATGGTCAAGGAGTTGGAACGCTTTAAAGGCGCCGAAATGGTCTGGTGTCAGGAAGAGCCGAAGAACCAGGGCGCCTGGAGCTTTATCGAACCCAACATCGAATGGGTGCTGCAGCGCATCAAGGCCAAGCATACCCGCCCGACCTATGCCGGTCGCCCGGCCTCGGCCTCTCCGGCCACGGGGCTTGCCAGCCAACACAAAGCACAACAAGAGGCGCTGGTTGATGCCGCGCTGACCATCGAAGGATAACACCCAATGACCACCGAAGTCCGCGTACCCACCCTGGGCGAATCCGTCACCGAGGCCACAGTTGCCACGTGGTTCAAGAAACCCGGCGATGCTGTAGCTGCCGATGAAATGCTCTGTGAGTTGGAAACCGACAAGGTCACCGTTGAGGTGCCCGCCCCCGCCTCCGGCACAATGGCCGAGATTGTTGCAAAAGAGGGGGAAACCGTTGGGGTCGACGCCCTTCTTGCCACCATCAACGAAGGTGCCAGTGCGGGCGATACCCCCGTGGCCGCGCCTGCTCCGGCAACAGCTCCAGCGGCATCAAGCAGAGGCGACAGTGTTGATGTCATGGTGCCGACATTGGGTGAATCCGTAACCGAAGCCACTGTATCCACCTGGTTCAAAGCGGTGGGCGACGCAGTGAGCGCCGATGAAATGCTCTGCGAGTTGGAAACCGACAAAGTTTCGGTTGAGGTGCCTGCACCCGCCTCGGGCACATTGACTGAAATCCTCGCCAAAGAGGGTGACACGGTCGAGGCCGGTGGCAAGCTTGCCGTAATGTCTGGCAGCGGTGGAGCGGCAGCCTCTGCGCCTGCCGCGGCTGAGACGGCCCCGGCCCCCGCAGCGGCCACAGGCAAGGATGTGGAAGACGCGCCTTCGGCCAAGAAAGCCATGGCCGAGGCCGGGCTTTCGTCTGAACAGGTCCAGGGCTCTGGCCGCGATGGTCGCGTGATGAAAGATGACGTCGCCCGCGCTGCGGCTGCGGCCACCGCTGCGCCGGCAGTGTCATCCGAACCTGTTGCAGCCCCGCGCGCGCCTGTCTCCGCCGATGATGCCTCTCGCGAAGAGCGCGTGAAGATGACCCGCCTGCGCCAGACGATCGCCAAACGCCTCAAAGACAGCCAGAACACTGCCGCGATGCTGACCACCTACAACGAGGTGGACATGACCGAGGTCATGGCCCTGCGCTCAGAATACAAAGACGAGTTCCTCAAAAAGCACGGCGTGAAACTGGGCTTCATGTCTTTCTTTACCAAAGCCTGCTGCCACGCGCTGAAAGAAGTGCCGGAAGTGAACGCAGAGATCGACGGCACCGACATCGTCTATAAGAATTTCGTCCATATGGGCATCGCGGCAGGTACACCCACAGGCCTTGTTGTGCCCGTGATCCGAGATGCTGATCAAATGAGCTTTGCCGCGATTGAGAAAGCTATCGCCGAAAAAGGCGCTCGCGCCCGCGACGGCAAGCTCTCTATGGCCGAAATGCAGGGCGGCACCTTCACCATCTCCAATGGCGGTGTCTATGGCTCGCTGATGAGCTCTCCGATCCTCAACCCGCCGCAATCCGGCATCCTCGGCATGCACAAAATTCAGCAACGCCCGATGGTTGTGAACGGCGAAATCGTCGCGCGTCCGATGATGTATCTGGCCCTCAGCTACGACCACCGGATCGTCGACGGCAAAGGCGCGGTGACGTTCCTCGTGCGCGTGAAAGACGCGCTTGAGGATCCAAGAAGGCTGTTAATGGATTTGTGACGGGACAGGTTGGGTTGAACCCCACCCTACACCGCCGCTCGAATACTTCGTAAAGCGGGGTTTCACCCCGCCAAAACTCGACCCATCCGAGGCAAGTGAGATGGCTAAACGAAGAACCAAATCAGAAATTCGAGATGAGTACTCACGTCTCGCCAAATGCTGGGAAATAGCTCGGGAATTTCAGGGTCACCTTCTTAAGGCAGATGGCGCACCTGATCAGATTATTGACGATCTACCTACAAGTGCCTCATTAATTGCTCAATTCGATGATGGGAAAAACCCGCCGAGCCAACTGTTAGCTGGTCTCGAACAAGGTCTGATGGACTCTGCACCAGCCCTTGTCATGCACGCCAAACTAGGTGCAATAGCACAGAACCTTCTAGCGCGCTATAAAGAAGAAACTGGAAACGATTTTCTGCTGGACTGCACCGACTACAAGTCCAAAGCAAGAAAGGCTGTAGAACGTGGAAAAATCAAAAGCGAAACAGAGTTTTATGCTTTGAAAGAAGTGATTTCAGACAAGGATCAAACATTGTTTGTGGACGATCAGATTAGCACCGCGTTCAGCTTGCTTGAACATTTCGAACTTGGGCAAACCTGACACACTATGACCCCTGAACTCACCGTCCTTACCCTCGCCGCTCTTCTGCAGGTTCTCCAATTCGTCCTGATGTCCGTCCCCGCCAACCTCGAACTTGGCCCGGGCAAGACAACTTCCCCCCGCGACCGCTCAAAGTTGGGCGGCACTCTTGAAGACCAACTCAGCGAAAAAATCGCGCGTCTTTACCGCGCCCTGAACAACCATTTCGAGGGTCTGATCCTCTTCACCATCGCCTGCGTCGTGATCACCCTGTCGAACCAATCCACCGGCTTCACTGCCGCCTGCGCCTGGACCTACCTGATCGCGCGCATCTTCTATGTTCCGGCCTACTATCTCGGCCTACGGCCGTGGCGGTCGCTTATCTGGATGGTGGGCTTTGGTGCGACCGCGCTGATGCTGCTGAGCGCCCTTCTATGAGCTTCTTTCTTGTCGAAAATACCCAAATCCGACCTTTACGCTTGGCCCTCCGCCCGGCAGGATCGCGTAAAAACACCGACGTGATACCGACACAATACCGACGTGATACCGACGTCGAAAATTCCAAGGAGAACAACCATGGCATCCTATGACGTCATCATCATCGGTTCCGGCCCCGGCGGCTATGTCGCAGCCATTCGCTGTGCGCAGCTGGGCCTGAAAACCGCCTGTGTCGAGGGGCGCGAGACGCTGGGCGGCACGTGCCTGAACGTCGGCTGCATACCATCCAAGGCCCTCCTGCATGCCAGCCATATGTTGCATGAGGCCGAGCACAATTTCGCAACCATGGGCCTCAAAGGCAAAGCGCCGTCAGTCGACTGGAAGCAGATGCTGACCTACAAGAATGACGTCATCGGCCAGAACACCAAAGGCATCGAATTTTTATTCAAAAAGAACAAGATAGACTGGATCAAAGGCTGGGGATCGATACCCGAAGCGGGCAAGGTCAAGGTCGGCGACGAGGTGCACGAGGCCAAGAACATTATCATCGCCAGTGGATCAGAGGCATCCAGTCTGCCGGGTGTCGAAGTAGATGAGAAGATCGTTGTGACCTCCACCGGTGCGCTGGAGTTGCCAAAGATCCCCAAAAAGATGGTCGTGATCGGTGCAGGTGTGATCGGGCTTGAGTTGGGATCGGTCTATGCCCGGCTTGGCACCGAGGTTACGGTCGTGGAGTTCCTGGATCACATCACTCCCGGCATGGACGGCGAGGTGCAGAAGACTTTCCAAAGAATGCTGAAAAAGCAGGGGCTTACCTTTATCATGGGAGCCGCCGTGCAAGGTGTTTCTGCGACCAAGACAAAGGCCAAAGTCACCTACAAACTGCGCAAAGATGATAGTGAGGCGTCTCTTGATGCTGATGTCGTTCTCGTTGCCACCGGCCGCCGCCCCTATACTGACGGTCTGGGCCTTGAAGCGCTGGGTGTCGAAATGAGTGAGCGCGGTCAGATCAAGACCGACGCCCAATGGCGCACCAACGTGGCAGGGATCTATGCCATCGGTGACGCAATCGATGGCCCTATGCTGGCTCACAAAGCCGAAGATGAAGGCATGGCCGCCGCAGAGGTCATCTCAGGCAAGCATGGCCATGTAAATTATGGCGTGATCCCCGGCGTGATCTACACACATCCCGAGGTCGCAAGCGTTGGTTTGACCGAAGATCAATTGAAGGAAGAAGGCCGCGCCTACAAAGTCGGCAAATTTTCCTTCATGGGCAACGGTCGCGCCAAGGCGGTGTTTGCGGGCGACGGGTTCGTGAAACTTCTGGCAGACAAGGAAACGGATCGCATTCTTGGCGCGCATATCATCGGCCCTGCAGCAGGGGATTTGATCCACGAGGTCTGTGTCGCGATGGAATTCGGTGCATCCGCAGAAGACCTTGCCCTGACCTGCCACGCGCACCCCACTTATTCTGAGGCTGTGCGCGAGGCGGCCCTGGCCTGTGGGGATGGACCGATCCACGCCTGATTTGTTGAATCGTGAGATTTTCCTACAACAGCCTGATTTAGAGGGAAATTCCGTCATTCTTTGGCCATAAACAAAGGTCTGACTGCACATCGAAATTTGGTTAGGAGTTCTTTTTCGATGCGTAGTTCAATGCTGGCCCTTTTGGCCACGACCTTTCTTGTGGCCCTTCCCGAACCGGCAGAGGCCCGGCGTGGTGGGTCCGAGCACCAGGAGTTGCTGTTTGTTGCAGAGACCAAGATTATCGAAGAGGGCGTACCCTATTCCTTGTGTCTACTGGTGAATGAACGCTCGGCTTTTGGAATTAACCTCTTCCGAAGCGTAGAGACATATGCGTTGGCCGAGAACAAGTGCGACACTACCGCCTACTATCCAATGTCAGTCGAAGATATCGCCGAAGCTAAAGAAGCTGGCATGATTGATGCGGCGATACCCAATGAGCCTAAACTGTCCACCTCAGACCTCATTACGGGCCACATAGGCTGGCTCTTTGTGGCGGGCGCTCTGGCCTTTGCTGGGTACGGCGCGCTGAACGCCCGCAAACGCCGCCAGGAACGTCAGGGCATGATGGGAGAAGCCTCCCCCGCCGCTGTCGCGATCCTGGATGCCATGTGTCATGCAGCCAAGGCGGACGGGCATATCGATGCCTCAGAGATTGCAGCCATTGCCGAAGCGGCAGAGCGGATGACCGGCGAAAACTTTGATCCTCAGCAAGTCGCCAAAATGGCCGATCTGGCTGAAAGCAAACCCTCGGACAAGGATTTCAAGCGCCTTGTGAAAGGTCGCACTGGGCCCGAGTTCGATGTCATGATGCGCGGTGTTTTGATGGTTGTGGCTGCCGATGGTCGGTTGGCCGACAGCGAGCAACAGTTTGTCGGCAAACTGGCCAAAGCCATGCGGATGTCCGGCGAACAGGTGCAGGCAATCCTGCATGACGTGGTTGGCTCTGCTCAGGGGCAGCCCGCAGAGTAACGGCCAGACTTGTGACCTCGCCCTTGCGCGGGGTCACCACATCGTCTTGGCCGCCCGCGCACTCCACGCTGCATCGTAGTCTGCGCCGCCTTCCTCTCCATCAGACGCCTGGGCCAAGATCTCTCCAACCGTCGGAAGCCCCTCGCTATCATCCCGCGACCAGATCCCGGCGCGCATCGGGGCGCGGGCGCATTGCGCATAAATCTCACCGATCTTAATCACGATCACCGTCGCAGGCTGACGGCCTTTGCGTTCAAACCGGGAGCGCATATCGGGATCAGCGGTTAGCCGCGCGTCTCCGTTCAGCCGCACAATGGTGTTTGATCTCGGAATCATGAACATCAGCGACACCCGCCCGTCTTCGACAATATTGCGTAACGAATCCAAACGGTTGTTCCCACGCCAGTCGGGCATAGCGAGGGTATGTTCATCCAGTTCGGTGACAACCGGCCCATCGTCACCACGTGGGCTGCCGTCCGTGCCGTTTGGACCAACGGTACTGAGCACGCAAAACCGCGAGGTCATGATCCATTTGCGATAAAGCGGTGTCAGCCTATGCGCCACCTTGCGCAAAGATGGCGCCCCGGGTGTGCCATAACGCGCCTCTAGTGACGCAATGTCCTCAAGATACTCCATCCGGATCAAACCCCGCTTCGCGCATCAGCCGGTTCGAGTTGGTTTCGATCACCTCCTCTAGCTCGGACATGAATGTTTCTTTCTCCTTACCCGCAGGAATGCGCGGCAGGAACTCAACCACGGCCAGTCCAGGCTTGCGCATGATGCCCTTGCGTGGCCAGAAGACGCCCACATTGGTCGCCACCGGCACACAGTCCTGCCCAGTTTCTTCATAGAGAATGCCTGACCCGATCTTGTAGGGCGCTTTGACACCCGGGGCGATGCGTGTGCCTTGGGGGTAGATGATCAATTGCCCAGGGGCCTGACGCCCTTTGGCTACATCATCGACCATTTTCTTGATGGCCTGACTGCGTTTGCCACGATCGACCGGCACGCAGCCCAGCCTGAGACCGTACTGCCCCAAGATAGGCGCATACATCAGCTCTCGTTTCATTATGAACTTGCCGGCCGGAACGGCAGCAAAGATGAGGATGATGTCAAGGAACGATTGATGCTTGGCCACCACCAGAACTTCGTCTGTGGGCGGCGTGCCGCGCACTTCCGTCCGCAACCCCACCATCCAGCGCGCCGTCCATGTCACCCAGTGACACCAGGCTTTGCAGCCAGCGTTGGCCCCGCGCCGGTCCAACAGCGCCCAGGGAAAGAAGAGAATGCCCAAAGGGAGCATCATGAAGTAAATCTGTCCGACGAAGATGAGGGACCGCAGCCATTGAATTGCGTCTCTCATGACAGGTCCTTCAAGGTCTTACGCGCCGCGGTCCGCGTTGCGACAAAGGACACCGCAGCGGCCAATGGTGGGATGACGATCAACCAAATCCACTGCCATCCGTGAAAGCCTAAGCCTGTCAGAAACCCACCTTCTTCTTGTGCCGCAGGCAAAAGGAAAACAGCCAATCCACCAAGCAGAACGCCGACTGCCGCGCCAAAAAGCGCACGCAGGGTAAAGCGCCGCACAAATGCGCGCGCGATATAGCTGTCTTGCGCGCCCACAAGACGAAGCACGGAGATAACTTGTGTGTTTGCCGCCAGTGCGGCATTGGCGGCCAACGTGATCATGGCCGCTGTTGTGCCTGCAATCAGAATGAGCGAGACCAGCCCCAGCGTGCGCAAACGCGATGCCGCATCTACCAAAGGACGCCGCCAACGTGTGTGGTCATCAAGAACCGCGCCGGGCACTTCCGCGGCAAGACGCAGGCGCAGGCCTTCGGCATCAAAACCATCGCCATCTTCGATGACTTCGATGAGTTGCGGTATGGGTAGAGTTTCTACAGGTAGATCAGGGCCAAACCATGGTTCAAGCAACGCCCGCTGCTCCGCTTCATCAAGCGCACGGGCCGAGGCGACGCCACTTGTCGTATCCAGAACACGAAGCGCCGCGGCGGTCTGCGCCTGCATCTGTCCTTCGGGTGCTGAGATGCGAATGGTAGAGCTTTGCGCCAGTTCAGAGCCCCAACGATCAGCCAAACGGCCAGTGGCCATGGAGAGCGCCACTGTAAACACTGCGAGAAACGCCATGGCGGCTGCACTGAACAAAGTGAGCGACGCGGTGTAACCTGTAGGTGGAACAACCCGGTCGGCTTGGGTGTCACCTGCAATCAGTTCTGCGACTTTCGAGACGTCAAATTTCATAGATCCGCACCCGCCAGTTGCAGCCGCTGATTGGAGATACGCAGAACACGAGCCTGTACGTGGCTTTTGGCCGCTCGGATCAAGGCCAGGTCATGGGTGGCCACCATGATGGTCTTGCCCATCCGGTTCAGTTCGATGAGCAGGCGCAACAGACGTTGCGACATGTCCCAGTCAACATTGCCCGTCGGTTCGTCGGCCAGAATGGCATCGGGCGACATGATCACCGCCCGTGCCAACGCAGCACGCTGCCGTTCCCCGCCGGACAGTTCTGGTGGTAACGCGCTTGCCCGGCTTTTCAATCCAACCCAGTTCATCAATTCACTCAAATTGGCGGATTGGCTGAGAATATCACGACCTGATACCAACAAGGGCAGCGCGATGTTGTCCGAGACATTCATGTGATCGAGAAATTGGCAATCCTGGTGCACAACACCAATTCTGCGCCGCGCCTTGGCGATGTCATCACGTTCCATTGCGTGCACGTCCTGGCCAAAAAGGGTCACGTGCCCCGCTGTTGGAAACAACGCGCCGTAACACAATTTTAGCAGAGTTGTTTTACCAGATCCCGATGGCCCGGTCAGGAAATGGAACGATCCGGGCTGAAGCTTGAGTGAGATATCACTCAGCAATTCACCGCCGCCATAGCTATAGGCCACACTGTCCAATTCGATCAAAACCCGCGCCCTCACTTCGTTTGTTCCTACATGCCTCACGAGACACAGTTGTGCAACGATCACGAGGGTCAAACCTTTGCCTCTTTTACAGTGCGGCTTTTACCCCTATGGTTTGAGCAATTCCAAGACGCGCACGGGCCGTGCCGTAGCGCCATGCAAAGGGTGGACTTATGCGGCTAATTTGCCCGAATTGCGGGGCACAATACGAAGTTCCTGACGAGGTCATTCCGACGTCGGGGCGCGATGTGCAATGCTCGGATTGCGGCAACACGTGGTTTCAGCATCACCCGGATCACCAACCCGAGCCTGAAGAAGAAGACGTCGCAGCGGATTGGGTTGAAGATGCCGAGGAAGATGCGTCTGAGGCGCAGGCTTCGGTTGCTGATGAACCCAAAGATGTAAGCAACCAAGATGCACAAGACGATGACGCCGAAGAGAGCGTTTCCGACGTTGACCGCATGGTCGAAGCGCATGGCGAGGCGGCGGAAGACTTCGAGGAAGACTACGCTGACGACAACGCGGATGAAGAGCCTGTGGAAGAGCCTCAGCCCCCGAGCGCAGTGTTCCCGCGACAGCTCGATCCATCGGTCGCCGAAGTTCTGCGTGAAGAAGCCGAATTGGAAACCAGCGCACGCGCTTCTGATCAGCAAGGTGGCCTGGAAACCCAACAAGAGCTTGGCCTTGACGCTCAGGACAGCGCTGCACAGCAACGCTCGGAAGAGGCGCGAAGCCGAATGGCGCGTTTGCGCGGAGATGATGTCGCTGAACCCGCCATAGAAGGCGAGACGGAAGAGATTGACGTCGACTCCGCCCTTGATGATCAGGCGTCGCGCCGAAACCTTCTTCCGGATATTGATGAAATCAATTCGTCATTGGGTCCGGAAAACGCCGGTGAGGCCAGCTCTGCGATCTCAGATCAGCCAGTCCCAGTGGCGGCACGCAAAAGCGGGTTCCGCACAGGATTTCGTCTCGCAGTCATTTTGGCTTTGATTGGGTTGTTGGTTTACATCTTTGCCCCAAAGCTCGCCGAAGCAGTGCCTGCTCTTTCTGAACCCCTGATGCAATATCAGAACATGGTTGATGGATGGCGGTCTGGGCTTGATGGTGTGATTACAAATTTTGCGTCGTCTTTGTCAGACCAGTAGCGCTGACATTCAACCGTTCGAACCGCTCATTTCTTAGAAGCGGTCCAGCAACCTGCGCAGATAATCCAACTCGATCTCGGGCCGCCTTGTTTCCCCTGATCTGCGGCGAATCTCATCCAAAAGCTCACCTGCACGGCGATAGATGTCGTCGCGTGCTGTGAATTCACCCTGATCACCAGCCAACCCGCGTTGGGAGCGGCCAAGAGGATCGCGTTCGCCGAATTGACCCAGGCTCTCGCTTTGCGCCTGACCCTGGCCCGGCTGGCCCTCGTTGTTCTCAGCCATGGCTTCGCCGAGATTGCGCATGCCATCGCGCAGCGCTTCCATGGCTTCCGCCTGCCGGTCAATAGCCTCTGCCAGATCATCGCCGCGCAACGCGTCTTCTGCGCCATCCATCGCGCGACCTGCACGATCAAGGGAGTCGCGTGCTGCATCGCCGGTCTCTCCGCCCAAGTTGGGCAATCCATCCTGCTGGCGCTGCAATTCCTGTCTCAGGGCCCGTTGACGGTCTGCAAGGCTTTCTGCAAGACCGCCGCCTTGTTGTCCTTCCGCTGTCTGACTGTCGCCGCCCTGACCAGATCCCGGTTCCTGACCCTCGCCCTGGCCTTGAGTACCTTCATGGCTCTGACCTTGCCCTTGACCTCCATTGCGGCCTTCGTTGCCTTCGGATTCACCAGCTTGCGCGCCTGGATTGAACTGCTCCTGCAAGTCCCGGAAGGCTTCATCGGTCAACCCTTGCTGATTGCGAAGCGTCTCGGCCAGACCTTCCATGGCTTGTTGACCGGGGCTTTCGCCATTCTGTCCCTGGCCTTGCGTGACCTGAAGGTTTTCCATCATCTGCTGGAACTCTTCCAAGGCCTGCTGGGCCTCTGCGAAGCGACCTTGCTCCATCAATTCCTGGATCCGGTCCATCATCTCTTGCAGATCCTGCTGATCCAGCGTCTGCATATTTTCCGCTTGCTGCTGTTGGCCGCCCTGTTCGCCTTCGCGCTGGGCCTGTTGGGTCCGCTGGCGCAAGTAGTCTTGCGTGGCATCGCGCAATTCCTGCATCAGCCGCGCGATTTCCTCCTCGCTCGCCCCGTTGCGCATGGCTTCGCTCAGACGTTCCTGAGCCGCGCGCATCCTTTCAAGGGCATCCCCAATGTCGCCATCTTCGAGTAAAATTGCGAGATCCCACAGCGCCTCGGCAATCTCGGCCTGCGTTTCGTCCGTCAAACCGTCATGCCGCACCAGCGTATCAAGCCGTCGCAGGATCACGCGCATGCGCAAGTAAGCGGTATCTGACCGAAACAGCCCGTCTTCTGGTACATGTGAGACCGCACGCAGCATTTGCACCACGCGCTTTGCATTGCTCTTGGCCCATAACAAATCCCGGCGTTGTTCTATGACCGACGCGGCGAGCGGGTCAAAGAAACGCCGCGCGGGCAAGTCCATCAACAAGGCTTCGCTGGCCCCGGTTTGATCCGCCGCATCACTGACTTCCAGCTTCAATGTTACCGGAAGATGCGCCCATGGATGCTCTGACAGGTTCTCGATCAGTGCTTCTGAGAACTCATCCCGCCCCCCGGTGATGGGCATCGGCAGATCAAGCACAATCGGCTCTCTGGGATCAGGTTCTGTAGTTAGGCCATGCCGACGGTCAACTGCAGCCAAATCAAGCGTGAATGTCGCTTTGCCGCCTTCCACGCCATAGTCGTCACGAGCCTCAAAGGCCTGACTCATCTGACCATCAAAAGTGACCTCAAGATCGGCAGGGTTCGCGGCCACATTGGGGGACGCATCCGGGATCGCGGTGACGGTCCACTCTTTGCCGCCGGGACCATCAATGCGCAAAGTGCCGTCGGAGTTGATCACAAACTCCTGTTCCGTATCAGTGGCCGCGCCGAGGTCTTCTGTCCGACCGGATACCGTCTCAGCAACGCTAAAGTCGCCCACATCTGTATAAAGCCGGATGGTGACGCGACTGCCTTGGGGCACGCGAATGCTGTCTTCCTGATCATTCAGGTAAAGGCTGGGTAGGTTTGTGTAGGCAGGTGGTTCGATCCAGCCCTCCCAAGTGGGGCCACTGGTCACCTGCGGCACCGCGCCGACACCCAGTTGCGTCACCGTGCCCGCGCGCCAAACCGAACCAAAGAGCATTGCCACCACGAGACCAAGAAGCGCCACGTAACGCAGACCAAATGGATCGCGTCGCGAGAGCTTGAGATCAGGTTCAACTGCTTTTGCGGTTGCCGCCCGGTCTTCCATCCGCCGCAAATGCGCGCGCCAGAGCTGTTCTGAACCTGCATCGCCTTCACCGATGGCTTGTTGATCCGAAAGCGCAGCCAGAGGATGCCCGGGAAGGGCGGCGTCCATGCGGTCGATGGCTTCTTGTCGGTTTGGCCAAAGAAACCGCATTGCGCCTTTGAATGCGAAATAAAATGCGCCCATTGCCGCAAGCGTTCCAATGATCCAAACCGCTTCGACTTGCGCCAATTCGTGCAGCCCAAGCATAAGAGCTGCTGCCACGGCAATTACGATGCTCCACAAAGGCCAGAAGGCATGCACAACACGCTCTGCGATCAGCCCCGCCCAAGTCAATGAAAGCGGTCTGCGCAGGCGTTTCAGTACAGGTGTCAGACGCGTCTGCCCTTGTGACATATGCCTTTCCCTTTTCGCTGCAGCGCAAAGATTACGCTACAGCCATTCTGGGATGGTATCGCGATTTATCATCTCGTCAAAGGTTGGACGGGGTCGGATGACGGCAAATTGATGCTCATGCACCAGAACTTCGGGCACAAGAGGCCGCGTATTGTACTCACTGGCCATAACGGCGCCGTAAGCTCCGGCACTGCGAAACGCCACCAAATCCCCTTCTGACACAGGCGGCATAAGGCGTTCCTTGGCAAATGTGTCACCAGATTCGCAAACCGGGCCGACGATATCGTATTTTGCCTGTTCGACACCTGGACGAGGCTCTGTGACCGGAATGATGTCGTGATAGGCCTCGTACATCGCTGGGCGGATCAAATCATTCATTGCCCCGTCCAGAATCAGGAAATCGCGCCCTTCACCGGATTTGACATAGATGACCTTGGTGACAAGGATCCCGGCATTGCCTGCCACAAGCCGACCGGGCTCTATTTCTATCTCACAGTCCAAATGCCCTACTGTTTCTTTAATCAGTTCACCGTATTCAACGGGCAACGGTGGGGCTTCGTTAGACCGTGTGTAAGGAATGCCGAGCCCACCTCCTAAATCCAGACGCGTGATCTCGTGCCCATCGGCGCGCAGAACTTCGGTCAGCTCGGCCACTTTCTGGTAGGCAAGGCGAAATGGCTCCAACTCGGTCAATTGGCTGCCAATATGCACGTCAATGCCGATGACTTTGAGACCCGGCAAACGCGCGGCCTCGGCATAGACCTCGCGCGCACGCGCAATGGGAATACCAAATTTGTTCTCGCTTTTGCCTGTGGCAATTTTGGCATGGGTTTTGGCATCTACATCCGGGTTCACCCGCACAGTGATCGGAGCTTCGAACCCAAAAGAGCTGGCCACCTCGCTCAAAGCCTGCATTTCAGGCTCACTCTCAACATTGAACTGCCGAATGCCGCCTTCCAAAGCCACACGCATCTCATCACGGGTTTTGCCCACACCGGAAAATACAATGCGATTTCCGGGCACACCCGCCGCTTTGGCCCGCAGGTATTCGCCGCCGGACACGACGTCCATACCAGCACCTGCTTGTGCTAGCGTTTTCAGAATTGCCTGATTGCTTGCGGCTTTCATGGCATAGCAAACCAAATGGGGAATGCCGTCCAATGCCTCGTCAAACAGTCGAAAATGCCGGGTCAGTGTGGCCGTAGAATAGCAGTAGAAGGGCGTGCCCACCTCGGCGGCGATGTCCGCCACTGGCACATCCTCGGCATGCAAAGCGCCGTCTTTGTAGAGAAAGTGGTCCATGACGCTTCTTCTTGACTTGAATACTCAGTTGCCCGGCGTATCGCCTTGCCGCATTCTCAAAAACAGATAGAGCGGCAATCCGCAACTGACACCGATACAAAATGTTGCCGGAATAGCCAGAAATCCAAGCCAATCGCGCCTCTTGCCGCTTTCCCAAATGACCCAAAAGGTCAGCGCAACCGCGGCAATCGTGAGATCCCAGACAAGCCCGCTTGTGGCGGCATTGACGTGCCAGGCATCGACCATGGCCATGATATCATAGCCGTTTTCGTTAAACCATTGCAGGAAATAGGCCATCGGGTGGATCGCCCCCCAGATGGCCAGCGCCAGAAAGAGATATCTCAAAAGAAGGTTCCCAGTGTTACACTAACATTGCCACGATTGAGCGTTGTGGCGACGCCCGCGCCCACGCCGCTTGATCCACCAGACAACACGACTGAGGTCGAGGTAGTCGTCTGAGGCGTGTTCTGGGACACGGTGTCATCCGTTTCGGCCTCAGTCTCCGGCGGTGCTTCCTCCCGACCGGGGGGAATTGGTTCTCCGTCCACACCGCAGGCCGTGATCGCCAGAAGGCCCGCAAAAGCAATCCATACTCTCATTTCAGTGCCTCCTTCCAACTTGCGATTTGCTCGCGTACACGAACCGGCGCCGTGCCGCCGTAGCTCATGCGCGAGGCCACGGAGTTGTGAACACCCAGCACATCATAGACCGTTTCGTTGATTTCTCCATGCACCGATTGCATGTCGGCCAGGCTCAACTCAGGCAGGTCACACCCGTTACCTTCGGCCATGGCCACCAAAGTGCCGGTGATGTGATGCGCCTCGCGGAAGGGCAGGCCCAGAACGCGCACAAGCCAATCGGCTAGGTCCGTCGCGGTTGAAAAGCCTGATCCAGCCGCGGCTTCCAGGCTCTCGCGATTTGCCGTCATGTCGCGAACCATGCCATTCATGGCCGCTAGTGCCAGCATCAAATTGTCAGCGGCGTCAAAGACCTGCTCCTTGTCTTCCTGCATATCTTTTGAGTAGGTCAGCGGCAGGCCCTTCATCACCGTCATAAGAGCCACGTTGGCTCCAAAAATCCGACCAATCTTGGCGCGAATAAGCTCTGCGGCATCCGGATTTTTCTTCTGCGGCATGATCGAGGATCCGGTGGAGAAGCGATCAGACAGGGCAACAAACCGGAACTGTGCTGAGGACCAGATCACCAGCTCCTCGGCCATGCGGCTGAGATGCATCGCGCAAATGCTGGCTGCACCAAGAAACTCCAGTGCAAAATCCCTGTCACTCACTGCGTCAAGGCTATTGGCCGAGGGCCGATCAAATCCCAAGTCCTTAGCCGTCATGTTGCGGTCTATCGGAAAAGACGTGCCGGCCAGCGCCGCTGCGCCAAGAGGGCTTTCGTTCATCCGCGCCCGTGCATCGCGCACTCGGCTCAGATCCCGGCCAAACATCTCGACATAGGCCATCATGTGGTGGCCCCATGTCACGGGTTGCGCCGTCTGCAAATGGGTAAAGCCCGGCATCACCCAGTCCGCGCCGGCCTCGGCCTGTTCCAGGAACGCCTCGATCAGCGTGATAAGTCCGGTTTCAAAAGCGTCAAACTGATCCCGCACCCAGAGTTTGAAATCTGTGGCGACCTGATCGTTGCGGCTGCGCCCTGTGTGCAATCGACCTGCAGGCTCACCAATGATCTCTTTCAAACGCGCCTCGACATTCATGTGAATGTCTTCCAACGCGGTTGAGAACTGGAAATCTCCGCTTTCAATCTCTGACAACACCGTGAGCAGGCCTTCCCGAATGGCCTCTGCATCCTTATCAGTCAGTATGCCGGTGCTCGCCAACATGGCGGCATGGGCCCTTGAGCCTTCGATATCCTGGGCTGCCAACCGCTTGTCGAACCCGATTGAGGCATTAATTGCCTCCATGATCGCGTCCGGCCCGGCGGCAAAGCGGCCGCCCCACATCTGGTTTGAGGTCTTTTTTGTCATGTCCCAGCCCCTCGGAGGCCCTATGAAAGTAAAGTCTTTGGTCCTTTATATGGCCCTAGCGTTCGGTGCAAACGCCGCGCTTGCGGATTCTTCGCAAATTGCGGACCTGCGCGAAGGGGATATGAAAAAGCTGGTGGTGCATTCAGAGCCATTGAACGTGTCCGACACGCCATTCAATGCCGAAGATGGCGGGCAAATGTCTCTCAAAGATTTTAAAGGCAAAGTCACGGCAGTGAATTTCTGGGCCGTATGGTGCGCACCATGCCGTCACGAAATGCCGATGTTGTCGGATCTTCAAACAGAACTGGGTGGCGACGACTTTGAGGTTGTCACCATTGCCATGGGACGCAACGCGCCTCAAGCAATGGTGCAGTTCTTTGGCGAGATCGGTGTCGAGAACCTGCCGCTTCATGCTGATCCACGCATGGGTCTTTCGCGCGAAATGGGTGTTTTTGGCTTGCCCGTCACGATCCTTCTGGATCGCAACGGACAAGAGGTCGCGCGGTTGCAGGGGGATGCAGCGTGGAACTCGGACAGTGCCAAAAATATCATCCGCGCGATGATTGACGGCTAAAGCGCCGTTAGCAAATCTACGCGCTTGCTGCTTGTTTCAACGCCCGTTTCTGGCTAAAGCCTCGCCATGCTCGATGAGGCCGACGATATCCACCCGCTCTTTTCCGGTGCGCCCAAGACCACCGAGTTCCGCAAGCTGCGCAAACGGCTTGTACGCAATGCGCGTGAGGCGATTGAGGCGTATGGCATGGTGGAAAAGGATGCGCGCTGGCTTGTGTGCCTCTCGGGTGGCAAAGACAGCTACACACTTCTGGCCATTCTCTACGAGCTGAAATGGCGGGGCCTTTTGCCCGTGGACATTTTGGCCTGCAATCTTGATCAGGGTCAGCCGGGATTTCCAGCGACGGTTCTGCCTAAATTCCTCGAAGATATGAGTGTCCCACATCGCATCGAATATCAGGACACCTATTCCGTGGTTGTCGACAAGGTGCCACAGGGCCGGACATACTGTGCCCTGTGCTCACGCCTACGTCGTGGGCATCTTTATCGGATTGCGCGTGAGGAAAGCTGTTCTGCCGTGGTGCTCGGTCATCATCGCGATGACATCCTTGAGACCTTTTTCATGAACCTGTTCCACGGGGGGCGGCTTGCCACGATGCCGCCCAAGCTTGTGAATGAAGAGGGCGATCTTTTTGTCTATCGCCCATTGGCGCACGTGGCCGAAGAAGATTGTGAGCGCTTTGCAAAGGCGATGCATTATCCGATCATTCCCTGTGATTTGTGCGGGTCGCAGGATGGTTTACAACGTCAGCAGGTCAAACAAATCCTGGATGGCTGGGAATCGCGAAGCCCCGGACGTCGCCAGGTGATGTTTCGCGCTCTGATGAATGCGCGCCCTTCGCATTTGCTGGATCCCAAGCTTTTTGATTTTGCAAACCTGGAGCGGGACCAGTTAAAATTTGATCCAAATGAAGATGTTCTCCCGCGCCTGCGTTAAGTGCACGTTGAGACGTAGCTTTTAATGTCCATTCGTGTGGACAGGAAGAAAGCAGATGCAGTCCAGCGAACCGGATTTCAATTTTAGAGCTGTAGTTTTGTCGCTATTGTCCGACAAGCATGTGCTTTTGACTTTGCCGCCTATTGCGCTCATTGCCGCATGGCTGGGCGGGCAAACAGTCTTGCTCGTATTCGCCGTTTCGCTCCCCTTACTGGTTGTAGGGTTGAAGCATTTAGAACAAAAGGTGAATATCGATGTCTATCCAGATACATTTGAGACTTCTGTTCACGACACACTACTGGCTGCGCGCCGGCAATTGCGGAGAACAGCTTGCATGATCATCGAAATCGATGATTTCGACACTGTTTTGGATCGCCATGGCCAAACAGGGGCAGATCGTTTGCAAAAAGCAGTGGCGGAAAAGCTAAAGGATCATCTGCGCCAAGAAGACAAAGTTGTTGCGCTTGCCAATGGTCAGTTCGGTGTTGTCCTTGGCCCAGTGCGAAAGCTGGGAACTGACGATGCTCTGGAAATGGCAAAACGCTTGCAAAACGCTCTGGACGCCCCTCTCTCTCTTGAGTCGACTTTCGTCTATATCTCAATCTCAATTGGCCTCTGCCTCGACACGTTTGTTCAGGGACACCGTGGCAGCGATTTGACCGAGGCGGCAGGTGTCGCTCTTTTGGATGCGCGCCGTCACGGTCCCGCAGCCATTCGCGCATATAGCCCTGAGCTGCAGTATTTCGTGACCAACACCCAGGACAACCACCTGGAAATTCTGCGCGCACTTGAAAACGGGGAAATTCGCGCCTGGTTCCAACCGCAGATTTCAACGGACACAGGAGAAGTGCGTGGTTTTGAAGCGCTGGCACGGTGGGAGCACCCCACACGCGGTATAATTCCCCCATGTGACTTCCTCCCAGCTCTGCAAAATATGGGAAAAACGCAAGTATTGGGCGCCAAAATCCTCCGCGACGCGTTGCAAGCGCTGCAACAATGGGACCAAATGGGTTTGGGCATCGCGCAGGTCGGCGTGAACTTTTCGCAAGAAGAGCTGCGTGATCCAAACCTTGTGGATCGCGTCCAGTTTGAACTCGATACGTTCGGTATTGAGGCCAAACGCCTTGCGATCGAAGTACTGGAAACAGTCGTTTCTTCTTCGCCGGATGACACCGTGACACGCAATATTCGGCGCATGGCGGAACTGGGGTGCTACATTGATCTCGATGATTTCGGGACAGGTCACACTTCCATTGCGTCAATCCGACGATTTGCGGTTAAACGCTTGAAAATTGATAGATCCTTTGTGACCAAAGTGGATTGCGACTCTGAACAACAGCGCATGGTCAACGCTATTCAGCTCATGGCCGAACAGCTCAATCTGGAAACCTTGGCCGAAGGTGTCGAAACAGCAGGTGAGCACACAATGTTGGCTCAGCTAGGATGCCAATATGTGCAAGGGTTTGGACTGGGCCGTCCAATGCCACTTTGCGATACGTTTGCCTGGATCGAAGACCATCTGGCTCGGGTTCAAACACCTCCGAAAATCGGTCGTGCCTGAGGGCGCAGCATTATGACACCCATCAAAGGGCAAGGAATCTGCGCATACCCCTTGACCTTTGCCGTCGCACTCTGTTGAACCCCCGGGGTGACAAACAACGATTGGGTGGTCATCTGCGATGGATGAACAGAATAAGAATCTTCTGCTTGCGACGGGCCTCAGCCTGTTTGTGATTGTCATTTGGTTCGCTCTTTTCCCACCGCCCGAACCGCCGGAGCCTACTGACACTGCAAACGGGGAAACCACCTCTGGTGAAACTGCGCCTGCAGGAGATACAGCACTCGTGCCGCAATCTGCCGGGACGGGCGAAACCAGCGAAACGGCCACTGCTCAAGACGTCACTGAGGACGCGCCCGAAGCCCCACGCGTGGACATCGACACACCCACCTTGAAAGGATCCGTGTCATTGCGTGGTGGTCGGATTGATGACCTGCTTCTCAAGAGATACCGCGAAACACTTGAGCCGGATGCGCCTATTGTGACTTTGCTGTCGCCTATAGGCAGCGATCACGCTTATTACGCTCTGTTTGGCTGGGCTCCGGGAAGTGGGCTGAGTGCAGACCAAGTGCCGGGTGCCAACACGATCTGGCAGGTTGCCTCGGGTGAAACTCTCACGCCGGAAACGCCACTGGTGCTCACTTGGAACAATGGCGCCGGATTGACCTTTCGACGCGAAATGCAGGTTGACGACAAGTCAATGTTTACTGTCACGCAGTCCGTCCAGAACACTGGAAGTGCCGCAGCAACCATCGCACCTTACGGTATCCTCGCACGCCATGGTGAACCTACTGATCTGAAAAATTTCTTCATTCTGCACGAAGGAGCGATCAGCATCGCAGATGGTGAACTGGTCGAGACAGACTATGACGATTTCGAACCTTTCGGCGCTCAGGAAGATGTCACACTAACCGAAAGTGGCTGGACCGGGTTCACCGATCACTACTGGATGACCGCACTCATTCCCGGAGAAGCCGAAGGCGCGCAATTCAGTACCTTTCAGGACGCATCGCGGAATATCTACCAAACCAACGTCAAACAACGCACCACGACGCTTGAGCCTGGGCAAGACATGGCCGTAACCACGCGTCTTTTTGCCGGGGCCAAGGAATGGGACACAATCCGCAACTACCAGAACAACGAGGGTGTCGGAAAATTTCTCGATTCCATTGACTGGGGCTGGTTCTTTTTCCTGACCAAGCCGATCTTTGCGGTGCTGCACTGGCTCAATGTGCTCATTGGCAACATGGGCTGGGCCATCATCGCGCTCACATTCATCATCAAACTCGTGCTGCTGCCTTTGGCCTATAAATCCTATGTCTCCATGGCGAAGATGAAAGAGCTTCAGCCCGAAATGGAGAAGATCAAGGAACGCACCGGGGATGATCGTCAGAAGCTGCAGCAAGAGATGATGGCGCTTTACAAGAAGGAAAAGGTGAATCCGGCCTCGGGCTGTCTGCCGATCCTGTTGCAGATCCCGATCTTTTTCTCGCTCTACAAGGTGATCTTTGTCACGCTTGAGCTGCGCCACGCGCCCTGGATTGGCTGGATCAAAGACCTTTCGGCCCCCGATCCCTCCTCGATCTATAACCTTTGGGGTGTCTTCCCCTGGACCGGACCTGAGCCCGGATCCATCCTGGCGCTGATCTTCATTGGTATTCTACCGCTCTTGCTCGGCATCTCGATGTGGATGCAGCAAAAGCTCAACCCGGCACCAACGGATCCCACACAAAAGATGATCTTTGCCTGGATGCCCTGGGTCTTCATGTTCATGCTGGGCAGCTTTGCCTCGGGGCTGGTTGTCTACTGGATCGCCAACAACGTGATCACCTTCTCACAGCAATACCTGATCATGCGCAGCCAGGGTTACAAACCGGATGTCTTTGGCAACATTATGGAAAGCTTCAAGAAAAAGCCTGACGCGGAGGACAAGTGATGGCCAAGGTGGCGGCCCTCTGGCGCCACCCCATCAAGGCGCATGGGCGCGAAGCGCTTGATCATATCGTGCTGACCGAAGGTCAGACCATGCCCGGGGATCGGCAATGGGCTGTTGCGCATGAGATGTCTGAAGCAGACGGGTCTGCATGGGCGCATTGCGCTTCGTTTACACGAGCGGCCAAAGTGCCCGCGATCATGGCAATCACGGCCATTACGGATAAGCGCACTGGCCAACTCACACTCTCGCACCCTCAGCTAAAAGACATCACCTTCGATCCGGACCAAGAGAGCGACATCTTTCTCAATTGGGTGCGTCCGTTAATGCCCGCCAACCGCGCACAATCCGTGCGTCTGGTTCGTAGCCAAACTCAGGGCATGACCGATAGCAACTATCCGACCCTCAGTCTGATCAACCAGGCCTCTAGTGATGCCGTTGCAGAGGTTTTACAGCAAGACATCTCTATGCACCGCTGGCGTGGAAACATCCATCTGACGGGTCTAGAAGCGTGGACCGAGTTCGACTGGGTCGGGAAATCCCTGCGCATCGGGGCAGCTGAGTTCAAGATTGAAGAACGTATTGAACGCTGCCTGGCCACTGCGGCAAACCCAGAGACTGGTGTCAGGGATGCGGATACATTGGGTGCGCTCAACGGCACATTTGGACATCAGAATTTTGGCGTTTACGCGGTTGTCACCAAAACTGGCGAAGTTACGGTTGGCGACAAAGTTGAGGTGCTTTGATGCCTTTGCCATTCCCTGTCGCGGACGCGCCTGATCAAATAACCTCCGAGATAGGGCGAAAGCTCTTTGCGGGGCCGGTTGACTTCGTCAAAGGCGTGGTTGCCATGTCTGGCCTGCCGCCGGCAGACCGCGCCGAGGTTTGTTTTGCCGGGCGGTCCAATGTCGGAAAATCTAGCCTGATCAACGCGCTGACCGGCCGCAAATCACTCGCGCGTGCCTCCAACACGCCCGGACGGACGCAAGAGATCAACTTCTTCGATCTCGGAGGCCAAAGTTATCTGGTTGACTTGCCAGGCTACGGCTATGCCAACGCGCCTCTCGACAAGGTGCAAAAATGGCAAGCCTTGCTGAAACAGTATCTCTCAGGCCGCGCCACCCTGCGCCGCGCGTTTGTGCTGATCGACAGCCGCCATGGCATCAAAGCCGTTGATGAAGAGATCATGGCGCTGCTCGATAGTGCGGCCGTCACGTTCCAATGTGTGTTGACCAAAGCCGATAAACTGAAATCGAAAGAATTGGATAAGGTTTTGGCTCAAGTCCGGGAAAAACTGTCAAAACATCCTGCGGCTTTTCCGGAGCTCATCGTTACGTCCTCGGAAAAAGGCGATGGGATCGCCACTTTGCGTGCTGTTATCGCGGGTTTGGAATAACTTAAACCTGCTTGGCAAAATGGTTTCATCCGCGCTAGAGGATGCATCCGAAGGACAGCCTGATGAAGAAAAGAGAAATGACTCGCGACAACATCGCCACCGCGCGCACGCTGAGCGAAGCGCTTCCGTATCTGCAACGCTATGACGATGCGATTGTCGTCATAAAGCTGGGTGGCCATGCCATGGGCAGTGACGAAGGCATGGAAAGCTTTGCTCGTGACGTTGTTCTGATGCGTCAGGTCGGGGTAAACCCGGTGATCGTGCACGGCGGCGGTCCGATGATCAATCGGCTCCTGGACAAGCTCGACATCAAATCAGAATTTGTCGGCGGCAAACGCGTGACGGACGAAGCCACCATGGAAGTGGTCGAAATGGTGCTTTCGGGTCAGGTCAACAAACGCATCGTGCAAGCGATTAATGCGCAAGGCGGCAAGGCCGTGGGTCTGTCGGGCAAGGATGCCAATCTGATCACCTGCGTGCCGACGAATCCGGCGCTTGGGCTTGTTGGCACACCCGATAAGGTAGACCCGTCTATCCTTCATACCTTGTTCCGTGACGATACCATTCCGGTGATCGCGCCATTGGGAGCGGGGCGTAACGGAGAGACGTTTAACATCAATGGCGACACCGCCGCCGGAGCCGTTGCCGCAGCATTGCAGGCGGATCGGCTTTTGCTTTTGACCGATGTGGATGGCGTACGCGGGGCCGATGGTGCGGTCCTGACGGAACTGTCATCAAGCCAGATTGAAGAACTGACCAAAGAAGGCGTCATCGCAGGTGGTATGATCCCCAAGACAGAAACGGCGCTGGATGCACTGTCCTACGGCGTGCGCGCGGTTGTGATCCTTGATGGGCGGACCCCAAATGCGGTTTTGCTGGAATTGTTCACCGAACACGGCGCAGGGTCGTTGATCCGCTCGGGATAGCGCACGTAGTGCGGTGCTCGGTCGCGTTTGCGTCTTTGTGAAGCCACGGCGCTTGCCCCGGCCCAAGTTTCGCTTAACGTCTACCTCATGGAAACCGAAGCTATCGTCCGCCTGACCGTGTTTTTAGGCCTATTTGCAATCTTCGCCTTGATCGAGGCTTGGATGCCGCGTCGTGTGCGCACACAACCACGCGGGACGCGCTGGATCACCAACTGGGCGATTATCGTGATCGACTCATTGACCCTCCGCCTGCTGGCGCTGGCCTTGCCACTTCTTGCTGTGGGGGCCGCCATTGATGCACAAAGCCAGGGTTGGGGCCTGATGAATGCTTTGAATCTGCCGCTTTGGCTGGCTGTCATCATCACCGTCCTGATTTTTGACTTTGCCATTTGGGCGCAGCACCTGATCACGCACAAGATCCCCATTCTCTGGCGGTTTCACCGTGTGCACCATGCGGACCGCGATATTGACGTCACCACCGCCATTCGGTTCCACCCGGTGGAAATCGCGCTTTCAATGCTTTTGAAGATCGGATTGGTATATCTGCTTGGACCACCCACCGTCGGCATCATCATTTTTGAGATCGTTCTGAACGGCACGGCGATGTTCAATCATGCCAATATCAAGCTGCCGCTTTGGCTTGATGCGATTGTGCGGCGCGTTCTGGTAACACCGGACATGCACAGGGTGCATCACTCTGATCAACGCCATGAGCATGACAGCAACTATGGATTTGCCTTGTCGATCTGGGACCAGATGTTTGGTACTTACATTGCGCAACCTGAAAAGGGGCATGACGACATGACCATTGGTCTTGAATGGCAGGATGACCGGCCTTCCAAACTGGGCTGGTCTCTGGGCTTGCCGTTTCAACGCAAATGAGACTGGAACATATCGAAGAACTGGCGGTTAAAGCACAGTTGACTGTCTTTGGGACAGTTTCGGATAACCTGCCGAAAGACCTTGAAACGCTGGTTTTGCTGGGACCGCTCGAACCGGGCTTTTGGCCGCATTTCACCGCGTCTGAGGAATATAAGGACGGTGGTGCAGATCCTTTGGATCGTTGGTCTGCGCGCGTGATCGGAAAACTCGCAGATGCGCTCGGAGCGCAAGCCTTCTTCCCTTTCGGCGGCCCGCCCTATCAGCCGTTCATTCAATGGGCACAAGACAGTGGCAGGGCGCATATCTCGCCTGTCGGACTACTGGTGCATGATGTGGCGGGTTTGATGGTGTCTTATCGCGGGGCGTTGGGATTTACTCAAAACATCGAGACACCACGCCCCGGACCATCGCCTTGTATATCTTGTGAGCCAAAGCCATGCATTATGGCCTGCCCGGTCGATGCCTTTGCCGGTGAAGGTTACGATGTCGCCGCCTGCAAAGCCGATCTGGACAGACCCGCCAATACTTGCATGACCCAAGGGTGCGCTGTGCGGCGTGCCTGTCCTGTGAGCCAAAGCTATGGCCGGGTGGAAGAACAATCCGCCTTTCACATGCGAGCGTTCAAATGAAGCGGCTGGTTCTGATGCGCCATGCCAAGTCAAGCTGGAGCAATCCGGTGGATGGGGATCATGCCCGACCTTTGAACGCGCGCGGCCAAAGATCGGCAAAGGCGCTCGGAGATTGGTTGCGCGCCAAGAATGTGACTATTGATCAGGCTCTGGTTTCAACCGCGACTCGGACGCGAGAAACCTTTGAAGCTCTTGGGGTGGAGTGTGACGTAAACTACCTTGATCGACTCTACCACGCCGGGGCGCATGACATGCGCGCAGCACTGGCCACAGCCACAGGCGACACGGTTCTCATGCTCGGCCACAACCCCGGCATCGCCTGGTTTGCTCATGATCTTGTTGCCACGCCGCCCGATCATCCAAGGTTTGATGACTACCCAACCTGTGCCACGCTGGTTGCACGGTTCGACGTCCCGCATTGGCACGACCTTCGACCGGGTCGAGGGGAGGTCGAGGCCTTTGTCATCCCACGGGAACTTTTAGGCGAGTAGCCTGACATGTCTCTGCCCCAGCCTCTTTTTATCGGTTCAGAGATTTACCGCGGGTCCAGCTATGGTGAGAAACATCCGCTGAGCATCCCGCGCGTGCCAACTGTGATCGACCTTTGCCGCGCCATGGATTGGCTGCCAAAGTCGCAATACCGCGTGAGCCCTATGGCCAAACCAGCGGCGCTGACTGCGTTTCACACGCCTGAGTATATCGAAGCGCTGATAGACGCTGAAGCTTTGGGCGTCGTTTCGGATGAGACCCGAGACAGGCATAAAATCGGAACGCTCAGCAACCCGGTCTACCCGGAAATCTATCGCCGTCCTGCTACTGCGGCAGGTGGGTCTTTGCTTGCAACCGAACTTCTGGTCAATTGTGGTATTGTCTACAACCCCGGCGGTGGCACGCATCACGGAATGGCCGACCATGCGGCAGGGTTTTGCTATCTCAACGATCCGGTTCTGGCGATTGAGTCATTCCTCGCTCAGGGCCTCACACGCGTGGCCTACGTGGATATTGACGCGCATCACTGCGATGGCGTGGCGGCTGCATTTCATGGGGAAACGCGCGTTTTGATGATCTCAACCCATGAAGAGCGCCGCTGGCCCTTCACGGGTGAATTGGAAGATCAGGCAGGTGCTCAGGCGATCAACCTTCCTCTGCCCAAAGGCACCCATGATGATGAATTTCAGCTGATCGCAGATAGCGTCATCCTGCCTGCCATTCAGGCAATTCGTCCTGAGGCGATTGTGTTGCAATGCGGGGCCGACGCCGTCGCCGAAGACCCGCTTGCGCGGCTCAATCTATCCAACAATAGCCATTGCAATCTGGTGAAATCTCTAGTGCCGATGGCCCCGCGTCTTCTCGTTCTGGGCGGCGGCGGCTACAACCCATGGACGGTGGGGCGTCTTTGGTCCGGGGTTTGGGCGACGTTGAATGGGTTTGAAATCCCAGACAGACTACCGGAAAAAGGCCGAGCAGTTCTTGCTGCGCTTTCGTGGAACAGACAGCGAGGCGAACGACCGGACTACCTGGTGGACACGCTGCGAGATGCGCCGCGCAAGGGCTCTATTTCAAAGGAAATACGTCACCGCGTACAAACGCTACAAGCCCGGCAACGCGTTTGGGTTTAGCGCATCTGTGCCATGCCCGCTATGCAATAACCTGAGAATTCTCTTTCTATTGGACCTTTGGTCGCAAGGTCTTGTCTGACGCTGCCTCATACCCACCTAAAAGTTAGATGCATTGGACTATCCAAGTTGAGGGGGAGCAGACGTGAAAAGCATCATCGTCGCGAGTGATCTATCGAACCGATCCAGAGCAGCCCTGACGCGAAGCGTCACCTTGGCGGCAAGTCTCGGTGCGAGGCTGCAGATTGTGCATGTGGTCGATGGTGCCATGCCCACAGAAACCGCCGCCAAGGTCAAGCAAGACGCTGAAACAGAATTGTCTGAGCAGGTGAAAGATGATGCGAAGGGGCGCATTCTTGATCACAAGATATCCGTCTTGATTGGCGATCCGATCGAAGAGATCAATGCGATTGTACAGAACTCTGACGCTGATCTTCTGGTGGTTGGCATCCATCGCAGACGTGTGTTCATGGATCAAATTCGGGAAACCACGATGGAACACCTGGTGCGGTCCAGTCGCCTTCCAGTGTTGTTAGTGGTTAGGGATGCGGAACAAGACTACGCGCATGTTTTAGGCGGGGTCGACCTGTCCTCAATCTGTGCAGGCGCTCTTAGAAAGGCGTACCAGATCGCACCAAACGCAAAATGGACGTTGTTCCATGCGCATGAGGTGTCATTCCGCCAAGAAGCAGAACGGGACTACGCCACGTGGAAAGCTCTGTCCGATTTGCCGCCCAACTTGCCAGCGCCTGTTTTCGTAGAGACCAGTGCCAGTGACGCAGTTCACGACCTGATGGAAAAAGGCGATTACGATCTGCTGGCGATTGGTGCTTACACGCGGTCAAATATTGGGCGCTATGTTCTTGGCGGGTTCACTTCTTCTCTGGTAAGGCGTCCGCCCTGCGATCTTCTGGTCGCGCCCTAAAGCACAAAAAAGACCCCGTATTTCTCAATACAGGGCCTTTCGTTGGTTTGGCTCAGATCAGTGCCCGAGTATCTGGCTCAGGAATAGTTTGGTCCGTTCAGACTTGGGATTGTTGAAGAACTCTTCTGGCTCGTTCTGTTCCACGATCTGGCCTTGGTCCATAAAGATCACGCGGTTCGCCACCTGGCGGGCAAAGCCCATCTCGTGAGTGACGCAGAGCATGGTCATGCCTTCCTCGGCCAACTCGACCATCGTGTCGAGCACCTCTTTGATCATTTCTGGGTCGAGCGCCGAAGTGGGTTCGTCAAAGAGCATGATCCTAGGCTTCATGCAGAGCGAGCGGGCAATGGCCACACGCTGTTGCTGACCGCCTGACAACTGGCCGGGATATTTGTCGGCCTGCTCCGGGATCTTCACCTTGCTCAGATAGTGCATCGCCACTTCTTCGGCTTCTTTCTTGGGCGTTTTGCGCACCCAGATCGGAGCGAGTGTCAGGTTCTCAAGAATTGTCAGATGCGGGAAGAGGTTGAAGTGTTGAAACACCATACCAACCTCTGAGCGGATCGTATCGATATTCTTGATATCCGAGCTAAGCAGCGTGCCATCGACAACAATTTTACCCTGCTGGTGCTCTTCCAATGCGTTGATGCACCGGATGAGCGTTGACTTACCGGACCCAGAAGGCCCGGCAATCACGATGCGTTCACCGCGGTAAACTGTCAGGTCAATGTCCCGCAGAACGTGGAATGACCCGTACCATTTGTTCATGTTTTCGATCTGGATCGCGACTTCGTCGCTGACTTGCATTTGAGCGGCTTCCGCCATTGGGAACCCTCCTTTTAACGATGATCTGTCGCAAGCTCACGTTCGAGCCATTGCGAGTATTGAGAAATGCCGTAGCAGACGACGAAGAAGAGGAGCGAGGCAAAGCCGAAAAGCTCCCAGTAAACGCCATTCCACTCGGTTGAGGCCAGGATCGGACCCCGGATCATGCCGAGAAGGTCGAACATGGAGATGACCGACACAAGCACAGTGTCTTTAAATAGGCCGACGGCCACGTTCACGATCCCTGGGATCGAGATCTTGAGAGCCTGCGGCAGGATGATCAGTCGCATCGCTTGCGGATAATCAAGACCAAGGCTGTCAGCGGCTTCGTACTGACCCCGTGGCAGAGCGGCAAGTGCGCCTCGGATCACCTCGGCAATATAGGCCGAAGAGAACATCGTGATCATGATGATCACCCTCAAGATCAAGTCAAAGGTCGTGCCTGGTGGCAAGAAGTAAGCCAAAACCACGTTTGCGACAAAGAGCAATGTGATTAGTGGAACACCTCGAACGAACTCAATAAAGACCACGCAGATCCATTTGATGATCGGCATGTCTGATTGGCGGCCCAAAGCCAACGCGATGCCCAAGGGCAAAGACAGTGACACACAGACCGTGCCGAGGATCAGGTTGAGCATAAAGCCACCCATGTCCCGAGAAGGTACCGCCGACAAGAGCGTATCGCCAGCTGACACCGAATTGGTGATTATGCCACCAACCCACCATGTGACCAGAGCAGCAGCAATCGCGCCAAAGAATCCGACGGCGAATGAGTTTGCCACGAACCTTGACCATACGAGATAGCCGGCCACAAAGCCAAGCAAACCAAAGATCGGTGCCAAGACTGGCCCACCCCAAATCAGCCAGAAGGCGATAAAGGGATAGAGCCCCGTAAACAGTAGCATTTTGCTGGGCAGGTACTTGTAAAACATGACCGGCGCGACTGCGATAAACAGCAACGCAAATGCCAGTGTCGGGCGCCAGTATTCGTCGTTTGGATACTTGAACCCAAACAAAAGCTGATTCCAGCGTTCCGTCAGGACGGCAAAACAGCCGCCTGTCGCACCTTCAAGCAATTCGCGACACTCACGAATAGACGACGCATTCCAGACCCCGTTCAATATCCAGGGCATTGAAGACATCAGGATGAAGTAAATCGCGATGAACGCAAAAACGGTCAGGGCAGAATTGGCAACACCTGAAAACAGGTTTTCGCGCCCCCACTTGATAATGCCCGTTTGTGTCGCAGGAGGAGCCTGTTCCGGAAGCATGTCGGTACGTACGAACGCCTCTGTTCGCTGGGATGTTGTATCTGACATATCAGCGCTCCTTCAGCTTCACGGCGTTATTGTAGATGTTCATGACGCCCGAAATGGATAATGAAATGACGAGATAGAACAGCATGAGTAGGAGGACACACTCAATAGCGCGGCCCGTCTGGTTCAGAGTGATGCCTCCAAGCGTGCCAGTGATGTCCATATAACCCACGGCAATCGCCAGGGAACTGTTCTTGGTGATGTTGAGATACTGCGAAATCAGCGGCGGGATAATCACCCGCAGCGCCTGAGGCAGGACCACGAGGTTCATGATGCGCCCGGGGCGCAAACCCAATGAGGCGGCGGCCTCGGTCTGACCCTTGGAAATCGCCTGAATCCCTGCACGCACGTTTTCGGCTATAAACGCGCCGGTGTAGATGGCCAGAGCAAACCACAAGGCGATCAATGAACCGCGAACCGTAATGCCATCGGTAAACCGGAAATTCGCGAGGTAGGGCGTGTCAAAGGCGATAGGAGCATTGTCCTTTACATTTGTAGCAAGAGCGACGGCGCCGGTTTCGACAGAAGATGCAAAGTTGGCTGCTTCTGAAGCAGGCACAACCAGCATGTTGCAGCTTCCGGCAGCAAACGCGGTTTTCGCGTCATCCATAGAGAAGAACCGCGTGCTTTTCATTTTGACTGCATCGGGGTTTGTCAATTCCATCGCTGGAAGACCAAGGAGCATTTTCTTGCCCAGGGCTGACGCTGTGGAGTCAGTAACAACACAGTAGTTGATATTTGTTTTATCGGTGACAAGACGTTCGCCAAATTGCTCCAGCGATACATCCGCAGCTGCGATCTCTGAAGGAACAATGATCCGGTTTTCCACCTGACCAGCGGTCAAAGAAAACGCCTGATACACGAGGATGGTCGGAACAATCAAAATCGCCCAGCCAACCCAACCGGGAAGCTCCTTACCTTCGTCATAAAGCTTCTTGGTGCGGTATTTCCCGTAGAAAACCATGCCAGCGATCGAAGCCAGAAGTGTCAAGACAACCAAGAGGCCACCTGTTCCAAACACCAGACCCGGCACAAAGACACCTTGGCTTGTAAAGGCCAAAGAATCCAAGAGCATTGAGCTGGTCGCGTCTTCGCCACGGAATGCCCTTGGTGAAGGAAGAACAGCTGTCATGACCGTAAAGATGATGATGATCCAGATAAGCACAGGCACGTTGCGAAACGCTTCGACGTAGATCGCCATGAGTTTGCGCACAAGCCAGTTGTTCGACAACCGAAGAACACCGGCTGCGACCCCCAGGATTGTTGCGGTCACACAAGCCAGAAAGGCCACAAGAAGCGTGTTGAGAATGCCCACAATCGAGGCGCGCCAATGTGAGCTTTGACTGTCGTACTCAATCAGTCGCTGGTTGATGTCATAGCCTGCGGGTTCCCCAAGAAACTCATAGGAAATGTTCAAACCGGCAGCGCGCAGGTTCTGAACCAGATTGGAACCGAGATAGGCAATCAGAGAAATCAGAGCGATCAGGGCGATAAACTGAAAGGTGTAGGAACGATAGCGCGTATCGTTCAGCAACATAGACAGTCTAAACGACTCCTGAGGAGGGTCGGTCATGGTTGTCATCTGAGGTGTCCCCTTGCCGGCCCGGATTGTTTGATGCGCTTTTGCGCGGTGGGCCGATCGTTGCTTTTCATAGACAAAGGGCGCGGAGTGACCGCGCCCTTTGAAGTAGTGATTTTAGCGGAAGGGCGGCGAGTAGAGCAGGCCGCCTTCGGTCCACTGGGCGTTCAGGCCGCGAGCCAAACCGACCGGTGTGTTTTCACCGATATTCTTCTCAAAAATCTCACCGTAGTTGCCACCGGCCAGAGCTTTCACAGCCCAGTCGGCGTCAAGGCCGAGCATTTCGCCCAGGTTGCCTTCGGTGCCGAGCAGACGGTTGACTTCCGGATTGTCGCCAGCAGCGCCAGCCAATTCACCGACGTTGGCACTTGTGACACCCAGCTCTTCTGCGGTGATAAGAGCGTTCAGAGTCCAGCGAACAACGTCACCCCATTCATTGTCGCCGTGGCGAACAAGTGGGCCAAGTGGCTCTTTGGAGACGATCTCTGGCAGAAGCACGTGGCCTGCAGGATCTTCAAACGCAGCACGTGTCGCGGCCAGGCCGGACGCGTCAGTTGTGTAAACGTCGCATGCACCTGCAAGGTACTGCTGCTGCGCTTCGGCATTTGTCTCAATCGGAACCGGCTCGTAGCTGATACCGTTGGAGCGGAAGAAATCCGCTAGGTTCAGTTCTGTTGTTGTACCGGTCTGGATACAGACGGTCGCACCGTCCAGATCTTTGGCCGAAGAAACGCCGAGATCTTTGGGAACCATGAAGCCTTGACCGTCGTAGTAGTTCACACCGACGAATTCAAACTTCAGGTCAACGTCGCGGCTGAAGGTCCAGGTGGTGTTCCGTGCCAGCATGTCGATCTCACCGGAAGCCAGCGCTGTGAAGCGTGTCTTACCTGTGGTGGGAACGAATTCCACTGCCGCCGGATCCCCCAGAACAGCCGCTGCGACCGCGCGGCAAACGCCGACATCGAAGCCGTCCCAGTTACCGTTTGCGTCAGGTGCAGCAAAGCCGACCAGACCGGTTGTTACGCCGCAGTTCAGCTTGCCGCGTGCTTTCACGTCGTCAAGCGTACCTGCAGAGGCGACGCTTGCAGCTGCGGCCATGCCAGCAACAGTCAGCGCGCCGAAGATTACGGATTTTTTCATGTTTACCTCTTCCTGATATGCCCGCCCTCTCTAGGGCGGTTCAATCGGTCCTCCCGGACCGGGCGATACTGTGAAGGGTCATTTCCCCATGTCAGTGCCCGGGAGTTTGTGTGGATTCACCCGTCAAGGTCAAGGGTTTTGGTGACAAAAAAATGCCACTTTTTCTGTTGTTTCCGCTGAGGAAACCAATGTTTAGCGAATCCGCATGTTATTTAATCGCGAGATCGTGAAATCTTTTGGCGTGTTCAAACTCTCCAAGCTTATGCTCCGCAAGCTCGCGAGCTTCCTCATCCACGCCCCATTGCTCTTCCTGCCAGGTTTCATCAACTCTTGACCAACCCCAAAGCACCACCGGATCGGCATAGTTGTAGAGTGCTGCAAACCCGATCACCAACGACCCAGATAATCCGACAAGGTCATGGAACGCCGTTAACGTAAATGCGTCCATTTCCCGAACGTTCTGCGTCAGCACCATCAATGCCTTTGGGTTTTGCGGACTGTGCATAACACCTGACACCGGTAAGAGCCTTGCGCCGAATCTGTCCGCGGCCCAATCAAGAAGCGGATCCCAGGTCTCAGCCTGGCGTTTGACCAAAGAGGCCGGGCCGTCTGCGCGATAGCACAGAAGATCCGCGTCGCCATAGGCCGCCACAAGGTCCGCAACCTCGGCATGTTGCGCCGTTACTTTGTCAATCGCCGCATTGGCAGACCGTGTCATCGGCATCGAAAGCGGGTTCACTATCTCACCCTGATCGTCCCATTCCAGTGCAATCGCCTGTGCCAGCGCCTCAGATGGGACGATCAGTTCTGATTTTGCAGGGGTTCTGACAGGACGATCATCCAAGCGGATTCCATAGCCCGTGCCGCTTGGTACGACATTGACCGTTTTCCAAAACCGTTTGGCTTTCCATTCGCTCATGCCGCCGTCGCCTTCCAAGCGCCTGCTACCGCGTCTGGCAGCTCAGCGAAAGTTGAGACAATCCGGTTCGCTGAGCTTAGCAAGCTTACGTCATGATATCCCCAGCCAACACCAATCGCGCTAACATGCGCGGCTAGCGCCATGTCCATGTCGTAGCTTGTATCTCCAACCATTACGGCGTTTTGCGTCTCTACACCCGTTTCCGCAAGCGCCGTTTCTATCATTGATGGATGTGGTTTAGAGGGGTGATGATCGCTGACTTGCTGGGTGACAAACATATGTTCTAAATCATGTGCCTCCAGTAATTTATCCAGACCACGTCGGGACTTACCAGTGGCTACACCAAGAAGAAGATTGTCCTGCCGCTTGAAAAACTCAAGCGCTTCTCGCGCGCCTGGGTAAAGCGGAGATGAGTCTGCGGCCCCTGTCTTTGCGCGCAAGTTGACATACGCATTTTTGTATCCCTCGACCATTCGTGCCTGAGTTGCTGCGGAACGGTCCGCAGCAAGCCGGGCCATCGCATGATCAAGCGAGAGACCGACAATCGATAGGATCGTCGCGCGATCAGGAACGGGTTGGTCCACGTCTTGGAAGGCGACTGTCATGGCAGCCACAATATCGCCCTGGCTGTCGACCAGCGTGCCGTCGACGTCAAAAATCACAAGGCGCAACGGATCTGTCATGACAGGTCCTCAAACGGATCTGCCGCTGCATCCTGAGGCCGCCACTGAAACGTCTCCCATGTTCGCGCCATATGGTCCGGCAATGGAGCTGTAAGGGAGAGCTGTGCTCCGGTGACAGGGTGTTTCAGGCTGAGCGACCGGGCATGCAGATGCAATTTGCGGCTGATATCACCACCGAGTTGCGCGCCCCACCCATCGCCCAGGTTTTCCTGACCTGAGCCGCCATATTTGCCATCCCCCACAATCGGATGCCCGATCTCGGCCATATGCGCGCGAAGTTGATGTGTGCGTCCGGTAATGGGCACCAAAGCCATCCAGGACGTACGCGTGCCCGCATTTTCGACCACAGCGTAATCTGTCGTCGCGGGTTTGGCGCCGGGTGTTTGGTCAATATCACGCGGGTGCAGGCACAACATCTTTTCGCCTTCACCTTTGGACCCGTGGCCCGGTGCTTTGACCAACCCGAAACGGATGGTGCCCATGCGAGGGACTGGCACCCCGGCGACCACCGCCCAGTAAATCTTGCGCGTGTCGCGATCTCGGAATGCTGCCGTCAGTCGGGCGGCGACGGCACGGCTTCGGGCCATAAGCAAAACGCCGGATGTATCCTTGTCGAGCCGGTGAACAAGCCTCGGGGTCTCATCCAGTTCAAAGCGGAGGGCATCTGACATTTCATCCACGTGGCGTGTCAGTTTGCTTCCACCCTGCACGGGTAGGCCCGGAGGTTTGTTCAACGCCAGAATGTGGTCGTCCCTGTAAATCACAGTATTGCGAATCATCTCCGCGTCGCGGTCTGATACTTTTGGCCGCGCAGGTGTGGACTGTGCGGGGTCTGGTAAGGGCGGCACACGCACCTGCTGACCTTCTTCAACCCGCGTGTTGGCCTTGGCGCGCCCACCATCAACGCGCAACTCTCCTTTGCGGCACATCTTTTCAATCCGCCCTTGCGAGACATGCGGGAATCGCCGCCGAAACCACCGATCCAGTCGCTGATCACCTTCGCCTTCTGCAACGGTTAGGGTTTGAACCTTAGTCATGCCCAAAGTGACCTTGCCAGCCAAACGCCCATGGCAAGCCCAAGGATCGACAGCACCACTGACAACGCGACATAGACTGCGGCCTGGCCAATCTCACCGCGCTCATAGAGTGTAAAAGCCTCTAGAGAAAATGCCGAGAAGGTTGTGAAACCGCCAAGGATACCTGTCATCAGAAAAGGGTTCAGAGCTGTCAGGTCGCGTTGAAACGTGTAGACCACAACAAGACCCATGAGGAAGGACCCAATCACGTTAACCGGCAGGATGGCCAATGGAAAGCTGGCACCTGTTGACCGAACAACAGCCATACCAACGCCAAAGCGCAGCATAGAGCCAATGGCCCCGCCCAATCCCACCTGAAGAAAGGTCATCACCATGGCCGCGTCTGTCGCGTGTGGCCTGTCCTTTGTCAAGTTTGCCAAGGCGTGGAGATTGAGTTGCAGCGCTAACATAAATCGCAATAGTGTGCCGCGACCTTGTCCGGAGTTCAAAATGCAAGACCCCGCGCTGTTCCTACGTACCCTTTTTGACCGCGCCGTTGAAGTGGCGGACCCGATGCAAAGTTTGGCAGCACATTTGCCGCCCAAACCAGAGGGGCGTTTGATTGTCGTTGGTGCGGGAAAAGCCAGCGCGCGCATGGCCGAAGCGGTCGAAGATGTGTATGGGTCTTGCGAAGGATTGGTTATCACGCGCTATGGCTATGCGCGCCCCTGCAAAGGCATTGAGATCGTCGAAGCGGCTCATCCTGTCCCTGATGCCGCGGGCGAGATGGCGACCAAACGCATGTTGGAGCTGTTGGCGGAGTGCGGCGAAGACGACATGGTTCTCGCTCTGATATCGGGCGGTGGATCTGCGCTCTTGACCGCTCCAGCGGCCGACATTTCACTTGCGGAAAAACAGGCTTTGACAGATGACCTCTTGGCGTCCGGGGCGCCGATTGGAGACATAAACGGTATTCGCAAACAGATATCTGCGGTCAAGGGCGGCAAGCTGGCTGCCGCGGCGTATCCTGCACGCATGCTAGCGTTGATGATATCGGATGTTCCGGGCGACAATCCAGGTGACATCGCAAGTGGGCCCACAGTGGGGGACACCGGCGATGCGAAGCGTGCGCTGTCATTGCTTGAGCGCTGGAACGTCACGCCCCCTGCCTCGATTGCGCAGTTTCTGGCGGCAGGAGGCGCGCCCCTGGCACCCGACGACCCGCATCTCAGTCGCGTTGAAAACGTGATTTACGCGGCACCCGCACAATCTCTTGAAGCGGCGGCCGAAATCGCTCGCGCGAACGGATTTGAAGTACGAAACTTGGGTGACGCACTGGAAGGTGAAGCGCGCGATGTAGCACAGCACCATGCCGCGTTGGCATTGGACATTCAAAATGGTTTGACGCACTCAGATGCTCCGATCTTGCTGTTGTCAGGTGGTGAATTGACGGTCACGCGGCGCGGCCAGGGCGTCGGTGGGCCGAATGCAGAATATGCTTTGGCGATGGCACTTGCGTTGCAAGGAGCGGATGGCATTGATGCAATTGCCTGTGACACAGATGGTGTGGACGGTGCTGCAGAGGTCGCCGGAGCTCTCATAGGTCCTGACACGCTGGCAAAGGCCAAATCGAAAACTGTTGATGCGCAACTGGCACTGTTTGAAAATGATGCACATGGTTTTTTTGCAAGTCTCGGAGATCAGGTGGTTCCCGGCCCGACCCTGACCAACGTCAATGACTTTCGGGCGTGCTTGATCCAACCGAAAGGAGCGTCTTGATGGCTGCGTCTCAAGTCATCAAATTCAGCCTGACCGCCCTTGCTCTAGGGTTGTATTTGTCCACCTCAGCGTCATCAGACGACACGGCCCAACCACTTACTGCCGCAGAGATCGACCTGCATTTGCGAGGCAATACAATCAAGGGAGCATGGTCTGGAGAGGCCTACACGCAATTCTTCTCTGAAGATGGCCAAACAGTATATCTTCAGCAAAACCGCCGCCCGGATGTCGGACGGTGGCGGGTCAATTCCGAGACTAACCAATATGAGAGTTGGTGGGAGCAAACCGGTTGGACCGGATACACGGTTTTGGAGACAAAAGACGGATATGCCTGGAAAAGAGGCGACGATCACGAGGTTTTTTCCATGTCTGCTGGTAAACAAATCAAGTGGTAAGGCCCTAGACATCACCACTTCATATTGTTTGCGACCTCACTATCCAGCGCACAAATTGTGGTTTTTATGCATTTACGCCACATTCTCGACATATTTTGTCCAAATTGGAGACAAAGTTTTTCCAACCACGGGATAGACCAATATTAACCTTTTTGGCAGACTGCTATTGCAGGGATCCTGTCCCAATAGCATCAGACGGCATGTTTTTAGCCGATTTGAGGGCCAGTATCCCAGCACGATTAAGAGTGTGGGCGCCGGTCGGTGCTAACTGTCCGGTTTGCCACGTTAACAAGTGGAGAAGACCGATGACCAAATCTATTTCTGCCACATCTGAAAATGATGGACCAAAGCTCGGCCAGAAGCCGGTTGAGCAGCCAGTGTCAAAGCCGGTGACAAAATCCATCACTGTTTCAAGGCAGGTATTTAACGATTTTGCCTGTTTGTGAGTCCTGTCGGAACTCTGAAATTTTTATGTAAGACTTTACCAGTATTGGGGTTCGCCCGATAGGGTGGCTGCGAGAGATCGGAGCCACCTTTTTCTTTGCCGAAGTCTACCTGCGAAGGGCAGGTAGGCCTATACCAGTTGCTTCAAAACCACCATCCACAGATATGATCTGGCCGGTGACAAAGCTGGCCTCTGGTGAACAAAGAAAGGTGATCACATTGGCAATCTCATCTTCACTACCATAGCGGTTCAGTGGGATGGCGTCATGATAGGCATCGATGATGTCCTGCGTATGAACGGCCATGGCAAGCTTGGTGCGTACGGGTCCGGGGCATACGCAATTCGCGCGAATGCCTTTCTCGCCCAACTCCACGGCTTGCTGCTGGGTTAGAGCCATGACGCCGGCCTTCGAGGTTCCGTATGCCACGCGCAGTGTCGATGCGCGTAACCCGGAAATAGACGCAATATTCACGATCGCGCCTTTGGCTGCAGCAAGCGCTGATACAAAAGCTTGCGTGACCAAGAACACACCATCGAGATTGGTGTCCATAACCGCGCGCCAGCGGGACAAGTCGGTGTCTTCGATGGGTCCGAAATCCGCCACGCCTGCATTGTTGATCAGGGCGTCGACCCGCTCGATCCGTTGTGCCACGTCGTTAACCTGCTTGATTTGCGAAACATCGCAAAGCACCGGTGTGACCTGATCCAGTTGCGCCGCCTCTGATGTCAGCGCTTCTTCGTCACGATCAATCATGACCACATGCCAGCCTTTTTGCAGAAACTGCTTGGTGGTCGCGAGTCCGATGCCGCGTGCCGCGCCTGTGACGAGTGCTGTTTTCACGTCCTGCCTCCAAGTGGTCGCGTATCAATGGCCACAATTTGGTACTTTAAAAACGTCAAAGTGGAAATGATCTATTCGGCGGACGTTTCTTCGGCAGGTTGTCGTGTAAATCCGACGCGCCCCACGCTTTCATATGCGTCAAACCCTGCACGTTTCGCATCCTTGACGGAATATATGTTGCGAAGATCCGCCAGCCGCGGCGTTTCCATTTTGCGCGCGATGCGCTTGAGATCGAGGGCGCGGAATTCGTTCCACTCCGTCAACAGCACGACAAGATGCGCATTGCCAACACATTTATACGGATCATCAATCCACTGAACGCCTGGAAGACGCTCTTGGCCTTCTCGCTTACCTTGTGGGTCGCACACGCGAACTTTGGCGCCGCCACCGACCAGTGCAGGCACAATCGTCAAAGAGGGTGCTTCGCGCATGTCGTCGGTATTGGGTTTAAACGTGGCACCCAGCACCGCAACAGTTTTGCCATTGAAAGAGCCATCACACATATCAACAAGTTTATCGATCATGCGCCGTTTAATCTCTTCGTTTACCGCGATCACCGTCTCAGTGATCTGCAGGGGCAACCCGTGTTCTTGCCCCGTGCGTGCCAGGGCGCGGGTATCTTTCGGAAAACAACTTCCACCATAGCCTGGCCCTGCATGCAGGAACTTGTTGCCGATGCGACCATCAAATCCCATGCCACGGCTGACTTGCTTCACATCCGCGCCTGTGCGTTCACACAAAGCGGCAATCTCGTTGATGAAGGTGATTTTGGTCGCAAGAAACGCGTTGGCGGCATATTTGATCATCTCGGCGGATTCCAAATCTGTTGTCATGATTGGAAACTCCCGGAGATAAAGTGGGCGGTAGATTTCCTGCATGACCTCCGCCGCACGCTCGGTTTGTACTCCGACAACCACGCGATCCGGCTTCATGAAATCCTCAATTGCCGCGCCCTCACGGAGGAATTCAGGGTTTGATGCCACGTCGAATTCCAGATCAGGATTAGCCTTACGCACCGTTTGTTTGACTTGGCGGTTGGTGCCGACCGGAACGGTCGATTTGGTGACAATGACGATGTAATTTTTTGCGGTTCTGGCAATTTCTTCGGCTGCTGCCATGACGAAACTCAGGTCCGCATGTCCATCGCCGCGCCGCGTGGGCGTACCCACTGCAATAAAGACCGCGTCCGCCCCATCCAGCGCCTCTGGCAGGTCGATCGTGAAGGAAAGCCGTCCGGCCGAGACATTTTTTTCCATGAGCTGGTCAAGACCAGGTTCGTAGATCGGCACCTCACCTTGCTGAAGCATTTCGACTTTGGAAGCGTCTTTATCGACACAAACAACTTCATGGCCAAAATCGGATAGGCAGATTCCTGACACAAGTCCGACGTAACCCGTTCCAATCATTGCGATCTTCATGGAAATTTTCCTGCACTCAAATAACGGCCCTTCTTATGAGCCGCGTTTGTGATTTAGTCAACGAGACGGCAGAAAATGAGGCCATTCAGAGGTATCGAAATGACTTTTGGCAGTTGGTCTGTGCATTGGACAGGCCAATGTCGGGTCGTTATGAAACACAAAACTGCGCGGTGCTGCGCAAGTGGAGACGTGAGTACATGAGCAAAGACTTGTTTGGAACCGATGGTGTGCGGGGGCGTGCCAACAGCTGGCCCATGACTGCGGAACTCGCGCTAAAGCTTGGAACGGCAGCGGGTCGCTATTTCAGACGGGATGCGCAGGATCATAGGGTGGTCATCGGTAAGGACACTCGCCTTTCGGGTTACATGATCGAATACGCACTCACAGCAGGATTTGCGTCCACTGGCATGAACGTCTTTCTGCTGGGCCCCGTGCCGACCCCGGCGGTGGGCTACCTGACGCATAGTCTACGTGCAGATGTCGGGGTCATGATCTCTGCCAGCCACAATCCGGCGGAGGATAACGGTATCAAGCTGTTTGGTCCTGATGGGTTTAAACTTTCTGATCAGGCGGAAGCGGGAATAGAAAAGCTTATGAGGGATGGGGTGACGTTGGCCGCGCCGGAAAACATCGGTCGCGCAACCCGGTTTGAGGATGCGCGTGGCCGGTATGTGGAGTACGCCAAAACGACGTTCCCCTCTGGCCTGCGTCTCGATGGCTTAAAAGTTGTGGTCGATTGCGCGAATGGAGCGGCTTATCGAACAGCGCCCGCTGTATTGTGGGAGCTGGGCGCAGAGGTGGTCGCAATCGGAGTCGACCCAAACGGGCGCAACATCAACTCGGAATGCGGCTCGACCCATCCAAATGCCGCCGCGAATAAGGTATTGGAAACAGGCGCCCATCTTGGCATTTGCCTGGACGGAGATGCCGACCGTCTGGTTCTGGTGGATGAGAAAGGCCGCATCGCGGATGGTGATCAGATTATGGGCCTGATCGCGACGCGCTGGGCACGCGAAGGCCGGCTGCAAGGCAATGCACTGGTCGCAACTGTGATGTCTAACCTCGGGTTGGAACGGCACCTCGCAGATCAGGGTATCGAGTTAAAGCGAACCTCTGTTGGAGACCGCTATGTCGTTGAGACGATGCGTGCGGACGGGCACAATCTGGGTGGAGAACAGTCAGGTCACATTGTCATGACCGACTATGCTACCACAGGCGATGGTCTTATCGGCGCATTGCAGTTTCTGGCCAGCATGGTTGAAACCGGGCAGTCGGCCAGTGATCTTGCGCGTGTATTCAACCCGGTGCCCCAATCCTTGATCAATGTGCGGTTTGCAGATGGTCAAGCCCCGTTAGAGACTGATGCCGTGCAACAGGCAATTGCCGACGGAGAAAAACAACTGGGCTCAAACGGCCGTCTTCTGATCCGTAAATCCGGTACTGAGCCGTTGATCCGCGTGATGGGCGAATGCACGGACGAAGCCTTGTTGAAGTCGGTGCTGGAGAAAGTCGTAAATGCGGTGAAATCCGCGACGGCCTAACCTATAAAACCATTTCGAATTTTAATCATTTGGAAGGATTTCTACGACTAGTGTCCGGTCTATCGATCTGGTTGCTGCGTCATTCTAGCTTTGAGCTCCGCCATATGCGGGCCGCGCGCGGCTGTCAGGAACTGTTGCCCGGGGATCCTATGCTGCGTGCACTGCGACAAGCATTCTTACGATTTTCTTGTGAACACGGTACTTTGCAAAAACAGGGCCAGGCGATTGTCAATCTGAGCGGCCAAATTGTAGGGCATATTGATTTTATCGCTCTGCGCAAAGGCCGCATCGAAGTTGAAGGATGGGCCGACGTCAGCCAAGTGGCACTGGTGCGTGGAACGGAAAGAAGTTCCAAGGCCCCGGATATTCAGCGCCCTGACGTCAGACACGCCTATGGGGACTCTATTGTGCCGACACCTGGCTTTCGGCTGGATCTACCCTTTGATCTTCACTCGTGTTTCCTTGTGTGCGCAACGGGTGCACAAGAACTCAGCCTGAAAATTGACAGTTTTGACACTAGCGCTCTGGCCCTAATGCGACGTCGGTTGTTTTTGCCTTTCATGATGGCCTGCATGCGATCCATCCCGGCCTACCTCCGCTGGCGGCTGCGCCGGAACCCCGAAGATCGTGCCGAGATCAAAGATCAGCTTGGCCTGGGAATTGAAACGCCCAAGGCGTACATGACACCCTACCTCTTTGCAGCTGACGTGAGCGAAGGCGACAAGACGCAGACGGACATCAGTGCAGAACCGGTCACAATCATTTTGCCGGTCTTTAACGCGTTCGATCTATTGCCCGAGGTTCTGACCCGTGTTTTGTGTCATACCGATCTGCCGTTTGAACTTATTGTCGTAGAGGATTGCTCTACTGACGCTGCAGTTAGACCATTCTTGCGAGAGTGGCACAAAGCGTGCAACCCCGACATCCAAGATCAGATCCACCTGATTGAGAACGAAGAAAACCTTGGATTTATTGGCTCGGTCAATCGCGCTTTTGACATGGCGCTGGGGTTTGGTCACCATGTGATCTTGCTTAATTCGGATGCGTTTGTGCCCAAAGCGTGGGCCAGCCGTTTGGTGCGCCCATTGCTCGAACATCTCAGGGTCGCATCCGTGACCCCGATGTCCAACGATGCCGAGATCTTTAATGCGCCGGTGATGTGCCGTGGCATTGCTCTTAAAGAAGGCGTTTGCGACCGTATTGACGCCGTCGCAGCTCGGTTGGTTCCCGATGCAGCCTTGGCCGATGCGCCCACCGGAGTGGGATTTTGCATAGCGATGCACAAAGACGCCCTGCGTGCTGTGCCCAGCTTTGATCGGGCGTTTGACCCCGGTTATGGTGAAGAAGTTGACTGGTGCCAGAAGGTTGCCAAGAAGGGATGGCGGCATCTGGGTCATGGCGGTGTGTTTGTCGAACACCGAAGCGGAACGTCGTTCGGTTCTGGCAAAAAAGCCAAGCTTGTGGCCGCGCACAACAAGATCGTGTCGGATCGATATCCGCACTATGATCATTCAGTACAGGACTTCATTGCTAACGATCCAATGGTGGCCCCTCGGCTGGCTTTGGCATTGGCCTGGGCGGCCGAACAGCAGACCGGTAAAATTCCGGTTTATCTTGGCCACACTTTGGGCGGCGGGGCGGAGTTCTATCTCAAACGCCGCGTGGCAGAGGATCTGGACAAAGGCGGCGTTGCCGTTGTGATACGGGCCGCGGCCAAGGGCGAATGGCCAGTAGAGTTGCACACAAAGCATGGTGTGACGCGTGGTGTGACAACCTCGCCTCAGTTTTTGCGCAGGCTCGTAGGGCTGCTGCCGCGGCGCAGGCTGATCTACTCTTGCGGCGTCGGGGCTGAAAATCTGTTTGAACTGCCCGGCCTTCTTGTCGATCTGGCTGCCGGGTCCGGGTCAGAATTGGAGATCCTCTTTCACGACTACCTGCCGCTCAGCCCCTCCTACACATTGCTCGATAGCGATGGGCGGTATGCACCAATCAGGACACCGCATGACACGTGGGACAAGGCACATGTCTATCACTGCCCCGATGGTCGGATTGTGTCTTTGGTGGAATGGCGCCGTGCTTGGGCCATGGCTATGCTGCGTGCAGACAGCGTGACGGTATTCTCTGATAGCAGCCGCAAGATCGTTTCAGAGGCGTTCCCCGATGCCAGCCCCAAAATCAAGGTCGCACCTCATGCGGTTGCCTTGAAACAGCGGCGTTTGACCCCCGGCAACAGTGCAGAGGGCAAGCCTGTTATTGGTGTGCTGGGGGCCATTGGGTTTCAAAAAGGCGCGAAGGTTCTGCAACAGATAAGCCTTGCGCTGGAGCAAAGCGGGGACGCGCAACTTGTCGTGATCGGGTACATGGATCCCGCCTATCCTCTTGCCGACAGCGCGCGTATTCATGGCCCCTACGACGTGCGCGATGTGCCCGCGTTGGCCCAACGCTACGGTGTCAGCTGTTGGCTTATTCCCTCGATCTGGCCGGAAACGTTTTCCTACACAACGCACGAGGCATTGGCGACCGGCCTGCCTGTCTGGGGTTTTGATCTTGGGGCGCAGGCGGACGCAATCAAACGCGCGTCGGTCAAATCTGGTCAGGGCGGATGTCTGCCACTGGACCACAGCACGAAGAACCCAGAGCGCGTTCTTTCAACCATCTTGTCGGCCCATCAGAGTTACACATGTCCACAGTCGCAGTCCGCATAAGTGAGCTGGCCTCAAAGGGTGTTGAGGTTTTGCCGCGCCCGTCGGGACGGGTGATACATCTGCCCAGGCAAACATGCATCGAAGCACCCGCCAGTTTGAAATGGACGCAATACGAACTGTCCCTGTCGCTTGGTGCGTTTTCATATCAAGTGTCTGGGTACTGCGCGGCAGCTGAGATCGGGCGCTACTGCTCGTTTGGGGAAAACGTTCAGATCGGTCGACAAAACCACCCTCTGACCTGGGCGTCGACGAGCCCGGCTTTTTATCTCAAAGACCGGCTGTTTCAGGTTGGCGACGGTTTTGCCGGGGCCGAAGCCTATCAGAGCTATGCCTTTCGAAACACACAGCCCCCCACAAAAATACGCAAGACGGTCATCGGGCACGATGTTTGGATCGGTCACGGTGCCATGATCGCGGCGGGCGTGAAAATCGGCAACGGGGCGATTGTCGCCGCCGGAGCGAGCGTTGCCAAGGATGTGCCGCCCTACACTCTCGTTGCCGGAAATCCGGCCGTGCCCAAGAAAACCAGAGTCTCGACAGACCAAATTGCCGCTCTTCAGCAGAGCCGCTGGTGGCAATTTGCACCTTGGCAACTGTCCCATCTTGATATGGCCGACGTGCCCGGGTTCTTGCGGGGAGTCCAAGACCTTGGCGACGCGGCACCCTTTGTGCCCAGTCGCATCGACCTGAGCCAAGATATGTCATGATCCCAATTGTTTTTCTGCACGTTCCCAAGACCGCTGGGCAGACCGTGCACAACGAACTTGTGCGTGTGGTGGGCGGCGCTGAATTCACCTCCCCGGTGCGCGTCACCGCGCAAGCCATTGACGGGCGGCAGATGCCCGACGGCTATCGTCTTTACTCGGGGCATATTGACTGGATCGAGTTGCCACGCCTGCCAAGCGACAGGTTTGTTTTTACTATCCTGCGTGATCCCAGGGAACGTATCGCCTCTTTTTATCTCTACATGTGCAAATTGGCCAAAGAGGCCAAGCAGGACGAGTTGGAAGACCCGCAGAACGTCGGTAAACGCATGGCGCTCAACCTGAGTGCCGATGACTATTTCTTTGGGGGCACAGAAGACTGGCATCACTTTGTACGCAGCATGTACGACAATTTCTATTGCTCGTATTTTGCAACGCGTAAGATGAATGGCTGGTCGGCATTGCAAGCCTTGTCGCAGGAGGATCGCGTGACGAAAGCCCTTCAGGGGTTAGACTCCTTGTCGGCCGTGTACTCGATCGACAACCTTGCGCAGCTCGAAATGGATGTCGCGTCACGCTATGGTGTATCGATCCGTGTCGCAGGAAATTATTTTAACACCGGAGGACACCACAAGAATGAGGCGCGCTGGCCCAAGCTCTGCGCGCTTTTTGAAAAGGACCAGAGCATTGCAAGGCTAGAGGCATTTGCAGCCCTTGATCAGATGCTCTTGGAACACGTGTTTCGACACAAAGCCTCAACTGTTGTTGAGGATATCCCGGTGATCGCGCCGTAGGAAGACCAGCCCGAGCGTCATCAAGCCAAGTGGCAACAGCGTAAGATAGATCCGTGAGACATACTCGGCCTCATAACCTGCATAAAATCCCTGCCGCATCAGACCCACCACGTGGATCAAAGGGTTGAACCAAAGCGCTTCACCATAAGGGCGTGGTATTGTTTCAAATGTGAAAAAGATACCGGAGATGATGAACAAAGGGCGGGTTAATATTGACCATGCCCGTTGCCAGACAGGAAAACGGCAGAAGGCGAAGGCGTTGAACACACCGACACCGAGCGCCAGGAGTGCCGCATACGCCATGGCCTCCGCAACGATTGCGACATCTGGTGTCAAATGTGTGTCGAACAAAACCATGATCCCGATCAGCACGGCATGTGCAACGAAAAACTGAGTGAAAAGGTTAACCAAAAACCGTGCGGCAAGCGCGTCAACAAACGTGATCGCTGGATAGGCCAGAAGCGGTTTGGAATATAGCAGCGACAAAGCGACCTTGCCTGACACATCCGTAAAGAGAAGGAAGGGCACAAGACCGGTCGCATAAAAAATTGGGAAATTGACCCCCAATGAAGGCGATTGAAACCCAGTTGAGAAGATTAGCGTCAAAAGCGCAATTCCGGCCACTGGCTCTAGCACCGCCCAAAGATACCCGCCCGGAGAACGCCCATAGCTTGTCGCCATTTCTCGCAACATCAGGGCAGAAATAGAACGCGCTGATGCCAAACGCCGAAGGCTGGGACTCGCGGCGCGGGATGGTATCGTGGTGTCACTCATGCAGTACAATTTTTTACAAATTCAATGATTGGTTTAGGTTTCGCGCCTAGCACTATCCTCGGAATGTCTTGAGGAAGTGTTGTGACACTCGCGAATACAGATCCAAAGCCGATTGTCCCCGTGCAACCGCAACGGCAGACAGTGATGGCTGTCGTTCCGCCCGTCGCTGCCAAGGCCCGACCGAAGCGGCGTCATCGAGTTGTTTTGTTCAGTTTTGCGGTGTTTGTGATCTTGCCCATCGCCACAGTGGCCTATTACCTGTGGGAGGTTGCGGAGGATCAGTTTACATCGACAGTAGGGTTCTCAGTACGCCGAGAAGAAGTGAGTTCCGCGGTTGAGCTGTTCGGGGGCATCACCGATCTGTCTGGGTCAAGCTCTTCTGATACGGATATTCTATTTGAGTTCCTGAGCAGTCAGAAAATTGTCAGTTCGGTGGATGCCAATCTTGATCTCCGAGCGATTTGGTCAAAACCTGAATATGACCCTGCCTTTGCCTTTGATCCGGACGGGACGATTGAGGATTTGGTAGATCATTGGAGGCGTATGGTGCGTGTTTCTTATGACACGTCTTCGAAGCTTCTGGAAATCAGGGTTCACGCCTTCGCGCCTCTCGACGCGCAAGCGATTGCAGCGGCCGTTTTTGACGAAAGCTCCGAGATGATCAACCGGCTGAGCGTCGTCGCGCGCGAAGATTCCGTGCGCTATGCCCGGGATGAGCTGGCGACTTCGGTTGAACGACTGAAAGCTGCGCGTGAGGCCGTGACGCGATTTCGCAACGAGTATCAGATTGTCGATCCAAACGTGGATGTAGAAACGCAGGCCGGGCTCTTGGGCAACTTGCAATCCCAACTGGCCGAGGCCCTGATTTCCTTGGATATGTTGTCGGAAACCACACGGGAAAACGATCCGCGTATCGAACAGGCCCGCCGCAAGGTCGATGTCATCCAAGGGCGCATAACCGGTGAGAAATCCAAACTGGGGATGTCTGGGGGTGCGCATAGCGACTCAGAAGTTCTCGCCACGGTTTTTGGTGAATACGAACGGCTCGTGGTGGACCGGGAGTTCGCCGAGCAAACTTATATTTCCGCGCTCAGCGCATTTGACGCCGCCCAAGCCGAAGCAGGACGCAAAAGCAGATATCTGGCCGCGCATATTGAGCCGACCCTGGCCGAACAGGCGCTCCATCCGCGCCGGGTTCTGTTGCTGGTGCTGACGTCGCTTTTCCTGGTGCTGACCTGGTCCATCACAGTCTTGGTGGGCATGTCTCTGCACGACCGCAGGTGAGAGTGGCATGATCATTTTGGAAAACCTGAGCAAGGTGTTTCATTTTCGCGGCGGTCAGAAATGTATTGCGGATCAGATCAATGCTGTCTTTCCCTCCCGCCGGTCTGTGGCTTTGCTGGGGCGAAACGGGGCTGGGAAAACATCGTTGCTGAAGATCATTTCCGGTACCATGGACCCAACAGAAGGACGTGTCATTTCCCACGGCCCTGTCTCTTGGCCGGTTGGTTTTGCCGGCTCTTTTCACGGAGACCTGACAGGGGCGCAGAACGCGCGCTTTGTGGCGCGCATCTATGGTGTGGACACCGATGACTTGATTGAATTTGTCGAGGATTTTGCCGAATTGGGTGCCCATTTTCACCAGCCGTTCCGCACTTATTCGGCCGGGATGAAATCGCGCCTTGCCTTTGGAGTGTCTATGGGTGTGCCCTTTGAGACGTATCTGGTCGACGAAGTCACGTCGGTTGGGGACGCAGCTTTTCGCGAGAAAAGTGCCGCCGTCTTTGCCGAACGAATGAAAACAGCCGGCGCGATCATGGTCTCGCATGGCATAGGTCAGTTGCGTGCGCTCTGCGACGCGGGCGCTGTTCTGGAGAAGGGTAAGCTCTATTACTACGATGATCTGGAAGAGGCGATTGCGCATCACCAATCGAACATGGCCAGTCTCGTTTTGGCCTGAAGCGTTTCGAGATAAACCTGGATCACAGATGATCGCAAAACGCTGCGATGCTCAATCTACGCACACATTTCGCCTTTCGCTGATGTTTCAGGTTAAAGGCGAAACGCTTTAAGGTGTTCAAACCCAACCCAGCGCACCAGCCAGGTAAAGCCCCACCGTCCCGAGCGGGGCCTGTCGTTTTAAACCCAAGGCGCGCAGGAATGCCGCGCGCTCTGCGCCTCGAGAGACTCGTGTATTTTGAAACGCTTCGATTTTGGCCCGTGCTTCAGGATTCAGAATCCCGCGATGGCGCCACAGAGTATCCAGGTTGGCCGCGATCCAGTGTTTATATGTCTGCGCACGCAAGGCATTAATGCGTGCCGTCAATGCAGCCATGCCCCGACGCGCGCCCATGACGTTGGTGTCATGCTGCCGGTAAAGCAGAACAGGTCTGGTGTCTAAAACCACCTCTCCACCGACGCCGCTGACCAGCTGATAGATCCACCAGTCGTGGAACGGAATCTCATGATCGCAGCCAATCCGCCTGACCAGCTGCAGCGCCTCTGGTGACAAAACCATGCTGTGGCCGCTAACCACATTTTGCACCATCGCGTTGGCGAAAGAGGGAGGGTGCTGCGGCTGCTTTGAGCGGCCCAAAATCTGCAAGTTCTGCGCGACATGAAAACTTTGCGCACCATAAAGGACATACCCATGAGGGGTTTTGCGCATCATCTGCACTGCGCGGGCCAGTTTGCCCTTCAGCCAGACATCATCCTGATCAGCCAATGCAACATAGCCGTGCGGAAAGTCCGGGTGGCACAGTAGCGACAGAAAATTGCGGCAAGACCCTTCGCCCGGGCCGCGGAGCAAACGAATGTCATGCGCATTACCGTAGTCTCGTTGAAACGCCAGCAAAATGTCCCATGTGCCATCGGTCGAGCCATCATCGCTGACCCAAAGAGACCAGTTTCCATGTGTTTGATTTACAAAGGATTGAAGCTGCTCGTGCAGAAATGCAGCACCATTATATGTGCACAGCGCAATCGCAATATGCGGAGTTAACTCTTTCAAAACGCGGCCTCAAAGACGGAATCTTCTAAAGAAATTCTCGTGCACACCCTGCCACAGCGACATTAAAATTTATTCTATTCGCCAAGAATCCGCCGCGATCTGAGCGTCGAAATGCACAGCTTTTGAAGCATTCTGTCTACGTGAGTGGTTTGGGCGAGGGTAAGGTTTTGTACTTCAATTACGAACGGCGTGTGTTGCCGTCATCCGGTCAGGCCGCAGCAGGGTTTTCTGATGCCGAGTTGTTCTGGCACGAGGGTCAGATTTGGCTGGGCGCGACCACGGCTGACGCAGACGAGGTTCTGAATTGGCAGGTCACGGGCACGGTAACACAAGGAACAACCACATCTCTTGCTGGTGCATCAGGTCTGTCTACTCCATTGACCCTTCAGAACGGCACGCTGGATGGGCAGGATGTGCTATGGTCCTTTGGCCTTAATGACCTTGGCTTCACGGCCTATATCGTTGACCCAGGCGGTGCGCTTAATCCAGTGTTGAGCGGCGGCGCGGGCCAGGGAGCGATCCTGTCTTTGATTCATGACACATCGGGGCCTCAGGATCTGATCTACACCACCAGTCGGGAACGCGGTGAAATCGACATTTGGCAACGCACAGGCGCGGGTGTCGCGCTATGGCAGAGCATACCTACGGCCCAAAGCCCCACCGGAACCGATGACCTGTTGTTGGCACAGGTCCAGATCGGAAGCAATCAGTACATCCTGTCTGTTTCGAGTTCCGAAAGCACGATCAACAGCTACGCCCAAGACTCGCTGAACGGTCTGGTGCTTCGCGATACGATCGGGGCGCAAAATGGGTTTGGCGTGGCCTCGCCTTCGGCCATTGAAGTCGTGCAATTCGGTGGAGAGACCTTTGTCATCGTTGCGGCCTCCGGGAGCAGCACGCTATCGGTAATGGCCATTTCTGCGACGGGTATGATTGAAGCACGCGACCAGGTTATCGATGATCTCAACAGTCGGTTTTCAGGTGTCAGCGAAATCAAGGTCGTCACCGCCGGATCGCAGGTCTTTGTGATTGCTAGTGGATTGGACGATGGTTTGAGCCTGTTCACACTCTTGCCCGGAGGGCGTCTGGTCCATCTGGAAAGTCTGGAAGGCACACAAGAAGCACCCATCAACGATCTGACCTCGCTGGCGGTGTTTTATGACGGTGCAACTCTGCACCTTTACACAACGTCAGAAGCGGCAAGTGCTGTGGATGGCTGGAGCGTCGACATAAACCCAGGAGCCGTTCTGACGGCCGCATCTGGTGGCGGGACGGTGACCGGAACGTCGCAGAACGATGTTCTTATGGGGTCGGACAATGCGGATCACCTCAACGGCAATGCGGGTCGCGATATTCTATTCGATGGCGCAGGATTTGACACGCTGACGGGTGGGAGCGGCGAGGACCTTTTCATCCTGACAGCAGACGGTACACAAGACCGCATCAACGGTTTTGAGGTGGGCCAAGATCGGATCGACCTCAGCAGCTGGGGTCGAATTTATTCCAAGTCTTCCTTGCATTTCCAGGAACTTAGTAATGGTATCCGTATTTCATTTGGGGATGAACGTCTGGATATCTTCTCGTCGGATTTCACAACAATCACTGAAGGTATGCTCAGTGACACTGATTTGATTGGTTTGGGGCACGTGGATGTCGGGCTTTGGGTCGAGTCCGAGATATGGGAAGGCACGCAAACCGATGATGTCTTCAACGGCAATTTGGCGGGAGATGTGCTCTCTGGTCTTGGCGGGGCGGATATCCTCTCTGGTGGCGGGGGCAATGACACGCTGAATGGTGGTGCCGGTGCGGATGTTCTGGACGGTGGCGATGGGGTTGATACCGCAGACTATACTGGATCTTTGGGGTCGCTTCGCGTTGATTTGATGTTTGCGACTGTCAACACAAACGTCGCCGCCGGGGACAGTTTTGTTAGCATTGAAAATGTGATCGGAAGTCAGGGTCAGGACAACCTGCGCGGCACATTGGACGACAACCTGCTGCTGGGGATGCGCAATGTAGACTATCTCTACGGTCGGCGCGGGGAGGACACGCTGATGGGCGGTATTGGCGATGACGTTCTCTTTGGAGGGGTGGATGGTGATTTATTGGATGGGGGTCCGGATCGAGATCGCGCTCAGTATTCTGAAAGCCTGACAGCTGTGACTGTTGATCTGTTGAATCCGTCAACGAATACCGGCGAAGCCGCAGGTGACACATTCGTCGACATCGAAGACATTGCCGGCTCGACATATGACGATGATCTACTTGGTGACACTGGGGAGAACCGGCTCTTTGGCCGTGAGGGGGCCGACAGGCTCTATGGTCGGGCCGGGGCGGATTATCTCAATGGAGGCGCGCACTCGGACCGATTGGACGGCGGGGCAGGGGATGATGTGATGCGTGGTGGAACACACAACGACACGTTCGTCTTTAACGGCGGGGCCGACATCGTCGAAGACTTCAGTTTATCCCACGCCGACCGCATCGCCATTGAACGTGCCTATGTCCCAGAAATCGTTGGCCTGACTGCTGTAGAAATCGTCACAAACTACGCTGCCGTGGAAAACGGCGCGGTTGTTCTGGATTTTGGTGACGGAGACAGTCTGACCTTGCTGAACTATTCCGACATGAACGAATTATCTAACCACTTATTTTCATTTTAAAAAATGCAATAATACAGGCAACGCGCGCCTCGCTTACATCTTTTTTAACCTTCGACAGCAGCCTGAGGCCATCTTGTCCTCACAGGTGCGCTATGTCCGAAGAAACCCCGGTATTGTCCCTTCCGCTGATCCAACCGTCGCAGGCTCAGAAACATGTCACTCATAACGAAGCGCTAATGCGGCTTGATGCCTTAGTGCAAGCCGTGGTTCTGACACGTGACAGCATATCGCCACCATCAGACCCGGATGCGGGGGAATGCCATATCGTACCAAGTGCTGCGACAGGTGTGTGGTCCGGGCAGGATCATGCGCTGGCCTACTTCGACGGCACGGCCTGGCAGTTCCTAGCGGCGCGGCCCGGCTGGCGTGTGTACGTTTTGAGCGACTTGCAAACTGTCTTCTGGGATGGCTCGGCTTGGACGGGTGAGACCGCGTCGTTTCAAAATCTAAACGGAGTAGGCATCGGCACGAATTCGGACAGCACAAACCGTTTGGCCGTTTCCTCAGAGGCCAGTCTTCTGAGCCACGATGGTGCTGGACATCAACTCAAGATTAACAAATCCGCCGCAGCAGACACAGCCAGCCTTCTGTTTCAAACCGGTTGGTCCGGACGTGCCGAAATGGGAACCGCAGGTGATGACGCCTTTGCAATCAAAGTCAGTGCAGATGGGGCCGCGTGGCACACCGCGTTGAGCTTTGATCCCGGCACCGGTTTGGCCACAGGCGACGCAGTTCAAACCAGCGCTACCGACACCTCCGCCGGACGACTGATGCGTGCTGATTTCGGTTATGGTCCGGGCAATGTTCTGGGTGCTGTGTCGGAGTCCGCAGGTGTGCCCACCGGGGCCGTGATCGAACGGGCAAGTACGGTCAATGGTGACTACATCCGCTTCGCTGATGGAACACAGATTTGCCAGTTCAACGCCTCTCTGAGCTATATCAGCGCGGGGCTGTGTTCGGCGGTTTGGACGTTTCCAGCTGGCTTCGTCAGTGGCAGCACGCCGCAGGTGCAAGGCACCCTCAACAGCGACAGCCTTGCGGCGTCCGCGCCGTCTGTAACAGTTGCGGGACTGACCGGCATGACCATCTCAGGTCTTGGCGCGACCTCCGTGACTTTGAACGTCAACGCGCTGGCAAGTGCCAGTTTTGGAAGTGGTGAAAGCGTTGACTTGGGTGTTCTCGCGATTGGACGCTGGTACTAAACTGGTTCTCGACACTCTGTAATTCAGAACTGTCGCGAGACCATTTGGGCAGGATCAGCTTTCGCCCAAGCGCCCAAGTAGGTACTGACCATAGTCGTTCTTTTGGAATTTCTTGGCTCGGTCACGCAACTCAGCATCGCTGATCCAGCCTTGTTCAAACGCAATTTCATCTGGCGAGCCGGTTTGCAGACCCTGACGTTCTTCTAGTGTACGCACGAAGTTTCCCGCATCGAGCAATGACCCATGCGTTCCGGTGTCAAGCCAGGCATAGCCGCGCCCCATACGCTTCACGTCCAGCAAACCATCTTGCAAATAGCTTTCTAGGAGTGTGGTGATTTCCAGCTCTCCGCGGTCTGATGGTTTAACCTGTCGGGCGCGGTCCGGTGCCGAGCCATCAAGGAAGTAGAGCCCGGTTACCGCATAGTTCGACGGCGGGTTGGCGGGTTTTTCGATGATCTGGGTCACTTGACCTTCGGCATCAAAACCGACAACGCCGTAGCGCTCTGGATCGGCCACGTTGTAGCCAAAGACCGTGCCGCCTTCCGTCACGCCGTCAGCCTCCTGCAAGAGCTTGGTCAACCCGTGCCCAAAAAAGATATTGTCCCCCAGAACCATTGCTGACGGATTGCCGCCGAGGAATTCATCAGCCAGCAAATAGGCCTGTGCCAACCCATCCGGGGAGGGTTGTTCGATATAGGTCAAGTTCAGACCCCACTGGCTTCCGTCATCCAGTGTGCGTTTGAACTGGTCTTGGTCCTGCGGCGTTGTAATCACCGCGATGTCCCGGATGCCAGCCAGCATAAGAACACTCAGCGGATAGTAGATCATCGGCTTGTCATAGATTGGTAAGATCTGTTTTGAGACACCGATAGTTATCGGATAGAGCCGGGTTCCGGATCCGCCAGCGAGGATAATGCCCTTGCGAGATGTCATTGCCTGTTCCTTTACCGCCCCCGGCGGTTGCTTAGCCTAAAGCGTTCAATTCTTCCAGCACCGCGGCAAGATCGGCTTGCCATTCGGGCTGAGCGATTCCGAATTGCTGTTGCGTGCTGCTGCAGTCCATCCGTGAGTTTCCAGGGCGTACCGCAGGCGTGGGGTACTGAGACGTGGGAATGGCATGGATGGTCATTGGCTTGCCGGCCTGCGCAAAAATCTCGGTGGCGAAGCCATGCCAGCTTATGTCGGGCGCACCGGAGAAATGGTAGGTCCCAGATTTGCCAGGCGCTTTGCCAAGCTGATCTGCGAGGCTCAAACAGGCCCTTGCAATCGACCTTGCAGAGGTCGGTCCGCCGATCTGGTCATCAACGACCTTCAGCTCATTCCGCGTCTCGGAGACACGCAGCATGGTTTTGACGAAATTGTTGCCGTGCGCTGAGAAGACCCAGGACGTGCGCAAGATGGCGTGGGTTGCTCCGCTTGCGCGGACAAGCGCCTCACCTTTGAGTTTGCTGCGCCCATAAGCGCCCAATGGATTGGTTTCGGCATCTGGCGCAAAAGGTGCCTTGCCTTGACCATCGAATACGTAGTCGGTCGAGATATGCACGAAAGGAACACCCAATTCGGCGCAGGCCGTGGCCATTTTACCAGGGGTGTCGCCATTGATAATCGTGGCGAGGTCTTCTTCCTCTTCGGCGCGGTCCACCGCGGTGTAGGCGGCGGCGTTGATTACAACGCTTGGGTTGGCCGCTTTGATGGCCTCAGCGCAGGCTGCGGGGTCACTCAGATCGGCCTCTGCTCTGCCAAGGCAGACGGCTTCCAACAACTGCCCCAGTTCGGTTGAGACCTGTCCGGTTTTGCCGAAAACGAGAAGGGTCATTTCTGTTTGGTCCTTATTAATTCAGCCGGTGCCGAGTCGTTTTCCAACGCCATCACGATCGAGTAGAGCCTGCCACCAGGCTTCGTTGTCGAGATACCATTTTACGGTTTTTCTAAGACCTTCCTCGACTGTCACGGAAGGCCGCCAACCCAGTTCGTCACGGATGCGGCTAGGGTCGATGGCATAGCGTGCATCGTGCCCCGGCCGGTCGGTCACGAATTCAATCTGGTCTGCGTAGAGTTTGCCATCGCTGCGCGGGCGCAAGTCATCAAGGATACTGCAGAGCGTTTTCACCAATTCCAGATTGGTGCGCTCGTTCTCTCCGCCGATGTTGTAGGATCGACCAAGGGCGCCTTTCTCCAGCACCAGCAAAAGCGCATCAGCGTGGTCTTCAACATAGAGCCAGTCCCGGATGTTCGAGCCATCGCCATAGATCGGAAGCGGCTTACCGCCAAGTGCATTAAGGATCGTGACAGGGATCAGCTTTTCCGGGAAGTGGTAAGGGCCGTAATTGTTTGAGCAGTTGGTCAGAACAACAGGTAGACCATAGGTTTCCTGCCAGGCACGGACCAGATGATCGGATGCGGCCTTGGACGCAGAATAAGGGCTGCGCGGGTCATAGGGTGTGGATTCCGTGAACTGCACGGTTGGGTCATTTGGCAATGAACCAAAAACTTCGTCTGTCGAAATATGATGAAACCGGAAGGTATCCGGTTTTCCCGCTTGCACCCAATATACTCGCGCCGCCTCCAGCATGTTGTAGGTGCCGGTGATGTTGGTTTCGATGAAATCACCTGGACCGTCAATGGAACGGTCCACGTGACTTTCGGCGGCCAAGTGCATCACGGCATCTGGTTGATGGGCCGAAAAGATGCGGTCGAGCGTGGGGCGGTCACGGATATCGGCATGTTCAAAGCTGTAGAGGTTGCTTTGAGCGGCATCGGCCACATTGTCGAGACAGGCCGCGTAGGTCAGTGCATCAAGGTTGACCACTTCATGCCCACGCGCGACGGCAAGACGCACAACCGCTGATCCGATAAAACCGGCACCGCCAGTGACAAGGATTTTCATGATCTTTAGTCCACGTAAGAAAAGGGCGTTTCAAAATCGCGCAAAAGCGGAGCTGCGGCATCTTTTTCGGATAGAATAGGATCTCTATCAAGTCCCCAGTCGATTCCGATATCAGGGTCGTCAAACCGCACGGCGCCATCACATTCAGACGCATAATAGTCCGAGCACTTGTAAATGATTTCGGTTTCGGGCGTCAGAGCAGCAAACCCATGCAGGAAACCTTCTGGGATAAGAAGCTGTTTGCCGTTTTCGAAGCTCAGCTCGTAGCCCACCCATTTACCGTATGTCGGGCTTCCCTTGCGAATATCCACGGCCACGTCAAAAAGAGCACCGCGTCCGCAGCGCACCAGCTTGGCCTGTGCGTGAGGGGGCGACTGAAAATGCAGGCCACGTACGGTTCCTGCCTCTTTCGAAAGCGAGTGGTTGTCCTGAACAAACTCGGTATCAATTCCGTGCTCGGCCATGCGCGACTTATTCCAGCTTTCGCAAAAAAACCCGCGGTGATCACCAAACCGGCGCGGCTCTAGCAGTAATACGCCCGCTAAGGCGGTTTCGGTAACTGTTAACATTCAAACCTCTTAAATGGTGCAATACGCCCACAAACTGCCTGAAGTAAGGCGTAAATCTTCATAGTCATGACGCAATTTATAGTCAAAATCTGTGGTGGTTGTCACGGAATCGGAGCGTGATATACCGGGCGCATTGTTAGACGTAGAAGGATTATGGTGTCCATGGGTCGCATTAAACCCGCAGTTCTTTGCGGCGGGACGGGCACACGTCTCTGGCCGCTGTCGCGTAAAAGCTTTCCAAAACAGTTTTCTGATATCGTAGGAGGTGAAAGCCTCTTTCAGGCTTGTACACGCCGTTTGAAAGACGCTGGAATGGACGCGCCATTGGTGCTGACCAATTCTGATTTTCGATTCATTGTTACGGAACAGTTGATGTCGGTAGGCATTGATCCCGGTGCGGTGCTGATTGAACCTGCACCACGCAACACGGCACCTGCGGTGCTGGCCGCGGCGCTCTATGCGATGCAGGATGATGACGATGCGCTTGTTTTGGTGGTCCCCTCGGATCACGTCATTGCAGATGCCAAAGCGTTCGGCGCAGCAGTTGAGGCCGGGCGTGTTGCGGCAGAGGCCGGTCAGATCGTGACCTTTGGCATCACGCCGGGCTATCCCGAGACGGGTTATGGCTATCTGGAGCTTGAAAACAAACCGGACGGATCCGGTGATCCTATCGACCTGCGTCGTTTTGTGGAAAAGCCCGATCTTGCGACCGCCGAAGACATGGTCAAAAGCGGAACGTTTCTTTGGAACGCAGGGATATTCCTGTTTTCCGCCAAGGTCATTATGGCAGCCTATGAAGCTCATGCGCCTGACATGCTCGCGTTGGTGAAAGCAGCAATTGAAGATGCCGAAGCTGATCTTGGGTTTCTGCGCCTTGCCGCGGAACCGTGGGAGAAATGCGAAGATCTCTCGGTGGACTATGCTGTGATGGAAAAGGCCGGGAACCTCTCTGTCGTACCTTATTCATCGCATTGGTCTGATCTTGGCAGTTGGAAAGCCGTGCTGGACGAAAGCGATCAGGACGAGAATGGTGTCGCCTTGTGTGGCCCCGCAACGGCAATTGACTGTAAGGACGTGCTGTTGCGATCAGAAAGTGACGGGCTTGAACTAGTCGGCATCGGGTTGGAAAACATCATGGTTGTGGCGATGCCGGATGCCGTTCTGGTGGCGGACAAGGATCGCGCGCAGGATGTTGGCCGCGTCGTCAAAGAACTGAAGACCAAGGGTGTGTCGCAAGCCGAGGAATTTGCCCGCGATCACCGACCCTGGGGCTATTTCGAGACACTTGCACTGGCCGACCGGTTTCAGGTGAAGCGCATCGTAGTGAAACCCGGCGGGCGGTTGTCGCTGCAAAGCCATGTCCACCGTGCCGAACACTGGATCGTTGTTGAAGGAACGGCACAGGTCACCATCGGTGAAAATGTGAAGCTCGTGGCGGAAAACCAATCAGTCTATGTGCCTCTTGGTGAAAAACACCGGCTGGAAAATCCCGGGAAAGTGCCTGTCACCATGATCGAGGTGCAGACCGGCAGCTATTTGGGTGAAGATGACATTGTGCGCTACGAAGATGTCTATGCCCGCGGTCAGGGCGCGCGGGGCTGACGCCTAGGGCTTTTGCAAACGCAGATGTGCAGTGGCGGCCAAATCCGGCAGCCCGTCGCGGATTACTACACCGAACAACTCCGCTGCGTCGGTCACGCTGTAGCGCTCCAATCGTACATCTTCGGCAACAAGGTCTGGGTCTCTTTCATACGGATCGCCATAACCGCCGCCCCCGGGCGTCTGCACATGCACACGGTCTCCGGCGCTGAGAGGAATATCCTGTTCTTTTGAAAGATGTTCAGGCGTGTAGGTTTCGCCGTCCCGGGAAACTATGACTTTGTTGGGGACGCCATCGTGGCCACCCAATGCACCCTGGGGGCCAAATCGGCCATGGTCCATGACAAAACTGGCCTTGGCCTGCCCAATGCGCAGCTCTAATTCATAGTCGAGCCCGAACCCGCCACGGTGCAAACCGGCACCGCCGGAACCCTCGTGCAAGGCGTAGTGATGGTAGAGCACCGGAAAAGCCTGTTCCATGATCTCAACGGGGGGGCCTTGGAAATGCCAATGGTGGAACAACCGTTGCTGATCCCATCTCCGCCGGACCAGCCGCCGTAGCCTCCACCAGAAAGTTGATACATCACAAAGTCGCGGTCTCGATCCGGGTCATGACCGCCGAGGGCGAAATTGCCACTGGTCCCTGCGGGTGCGGCTGTGACCCGATCAGGCAAGGCTTCGACCAACGCAGCAAACACAGCCTCGGCAATGCGTTGACTCACCTCCGCCGCACAGCCAGAGACCGGGCGCGGGTATTGCGCGTCGAGAAACGTATCTTCGATCCCGGTGATGCGCAGTGGCTCAAACGCACCGGCGCTGATCGGCACTTCGGGAAAGATGTGTCGCATCGCGAGATAAACTGAACTGAAGGTTGTCGCGCGCACGGAGTTCATGGGCCCAAGACAAGGCGGCGAAGAACCTGCAAAGTCGAATAGCAGCGCGTCTTTGTCTCGGGTCACGGACAAACGGATTTCAAGCGGCTCGTTCACCACACCATCGCTATCGACCCATGCCACTGAGCGATGCGTGCCCTGGGGGATGGTCTTGACCGACGCGCGCATCTGTTCAGCGGCGCGGCGGCGTAGCTCGGCGATAGCTGCGGACACCACATCGTCGCCATAGCGGTCCATTAGGGCACCAAGGCGTTCAGCGCCAAGATCAAGCGCTGCGGCCTGAGCTTTGACATCGCCAATACGTTGATCTGCCACGCGGATGTTGGAGCAGATGATGGCATAGATTTCCGCATCCATCTGGCCGCGCTTGAAAAGCTTCACCGGAGGCAGGCGCAGCCCTTCTTGTTCGACTGCTGTGGCTGAGGCGGAAAACCCACCGGGCACAGCGCCACCGGTGTCGGGCCAATGCCCGGTATTCGACAGCCAACAAAAGAGCGTGTCGCCCCGATAGAAAGGACGTGCAAACCGCACATCCATCAAATGCGTACCGCCCAGATAGGGGTCATTGACGATGTAGATGTCCCCCGGCTCCGGCGCTCCTGCGCGACCGTCAGCAATCATTTCAATCAGCGTTTTTGTGGAATATTGCATGGTGCCCACAAAGACCGGCAATCCACCTGCGCCCTGAGCGATCAGTGATCCGTCCTTGGCATCATAGAGTCCGTCTGATCGGTCATTGGCCTCGGCAATCACCGGCGAAAAGGCCGCGCGCGAAAAAGCCAGGTCCATCTCGTCGCACACCTGCTGCAGCCCGGCCTGGATCACCGACAGCGTGATGGGATCAACCGTCATTCGCATGTCGTCCCGATGTCAATTGCAATATTGCCGAGCGCATCGCCGCGCGCGCTGTCTCCAACTTCGATGAGAACGGTGGTGTCCATCTGTTCGATCACTGCGGGACCGCTACAGGAAAATTCCAGCGGCAGGCTATCGCGCCAGTAGACTGGCGTATCATGCCATACACGATCAAAGCACACCCGACGCATACCGGTCTGTGCCTCAGCCAGCGTCGCTTTACGGCCATCCGGGTCGATGAGTTTGGACAGGTCAATCTGAGGGCGTTCCGCGATAACCGAACAGTTCAAATTGACCACCTGCGCGCGAATTTCGGCAAGCTCTACGCGGAACCGGTCAAAATAGACCTTGGCAAAGAGGTCATGAAGCGCAGTGGGCGTGATGTCAGCAGAGTCCAACGGTACGCGCAAGAGATGCGTTTGGCCGACAAACTGCATATCCACACTAAAGACGTGTCGCAGGGTCTTTACGGGCAAACGCTCATTGCTGATTAGGGCTTCGCCCTCTCGCACTTGTTGGGCAAAGAGCTCAGCGAGCTCCGTCTCGCCCAGCGTGTCCAGTGCCCGGTTGATTGTGCGCACAAAGTCATGTCGCAGATCTGCAGTCACGCAGCCAATCGCGTTGGTGATGCCCGGCCGTGCCGGAACAAGTACCTTGGGGATGCTCAGTTCGCGCGCCAGCGCGCTGGCGTGAAGCGGTCCTGCCCCGCCAAACGCAAACAGGGCGAAATCCCGCGGATCTGCCCCCAGCGACAGCGACACCATGCGTATGGCACCGGCCATTTTTGTGTTGGCCAGTTGAATGACGGCGAGTGCGGCCTCGGTCACGTTGAGATCCAGAGGGTCTGCCAGCTTTTCGGCAACGATCCGCGCGACGACGTCGGGAACCGTGCCTCCCGAATTGACTACTCGATCCGGGTTTAATCGCCCCAGGATCAGGTTGGCATCTGATATTGTTGGCTCTTTCCCACCTTTGCCATAGCAGATCGGCCCTGGATCAGCTCCGGCGCTTTGCGGGCCGATCTCTAGCAGTCCAGAGGAGGTCACACGCGCAATTGACCCACCGCCGGCGCCCACAGTGCGGACATCGACCATGGGCACGTGAATCGGCATGGCATATTCGATTTCGATCTCGTTCGACACGGCTGGTTCTGATGACTGCACCAAGGCCACGTCAGTGGATGTGCCGCCCATGTCGTAGGTGATCAGGTTTTGGTGGCCTGTCAGCCGCGCGGTATAGGCGGCGGCCATCACGCCCGAGGCGGGGCCGGACATGACGGTCTTGGCGGCTTCGTTGGCCACCGTGCGGGCCGACGCCATTCCGCCATTGCCATTCATGACCAAGATTTCTCCGGGATATCCGGCGTCCGCAGCCACCTTGGTTAAGCGTTGAAGATACCGGTCGAGGATCGGCTGCACCGAGGCATTGACCGCCGCCGTGACACCGCGCTCGTATTCACGCGACTCCTGCAGGATCGCGTGACCCATGGTGATATGCGAGTTGGGCCAGATTTCGGCCAATACCTCTGCGGCGCGACGTTCATGATCAGGATTGGCATAGGCGTGCAAAAAGTGCACCACCACAGACTCGCATCCCGCCTTTAATAGCCTCTCCGCTGCCTCCCGGACGGCGGCCTCGTCCAAAGGTATCACAACCGTCCCGGATGCATCCACGCGTTCGGGCACTTCAAGCCGCAGGTCGCGGGGAATAATCGGAGTGAAATGCCCGGTCATCCCATAGGCCTGAGGCCGCGTTCGCCGCCCCAGTTCAAGCACATCGCGAAAGCCGCGCGTGGTGATTAGCCCGGTGCGGCTCAGTTTGCGTTCCAGAACGGCATTGGTGGTCGTCGTGGTGCCATGGATGATGAGGTTAAGCGCGGCCAGGTCGCACTGTGCTTCTTCCAGCGCGGCCATCACGCCCAGGGCTTGGTTGTCGGGCGTCGTCGGAACTTTCGCCAAACGGACATGCCCGGTCGATTGGTCAAGCTGCACCAGGTCCGTGAATGTGCCACCTACGTCTATACCGGCAATCAATTCACTTCGGTGGTCCACCATGCTGCGTCCATCTTTCTCTTTGAGGTTGAGCGTTTGGCAAACCTCTTGAAAAGTCAATGACTCAGGGCAAAGGAGCGCCCGATGTGGACCTGATTCAGCCAGGACGCAACTTTGTCAGTGATGCGCGCACGCCACGCGGGGAGCAAGCGAAGCGCTTTCCCCGGCCTTTCCTCAATACAGCAGCGTATCTTGTGCTAGAAACTGACAGCAAGCGGCCAGGGTTACGTGCTGCGGGTAAACAGAGAGGACACACAGAATGCTTTCGGAATTCAAGGATTTCATCGCCAAGGGCAATGTCATGGACATGGCCGTTGGTATCATCATCGGTGCGGCGTTCACGGCCATCGTGACATCGCTCGTCGGGGACCTGATCAACCCGATTATCGGCCTGTTCATGGGCGGGATCGATTTCACCAATAACTATGCTGTTCTGTCAGGTGATGTCGCCGAAGGCGCGTCGCTCGAAGCTGCACGGGAAGGCGGAGCCGCCGTCTTTGCGTATGGCTCGTTCATCATGGCAATCATCAACTTCCTGATCATCGCCTTTGTCGTGTTCATGCTGGTGCGCTATGTGAACAAGGTGAAGGACGCCGCTGACAACAGCGAGCCAGAGGCCGAAGAAGAAGCAGGGCCAAGCGAGCTTGATATCCTGATGGAAATCCGCGACTCGCTGAAGAAGTAATCGCAACGTCATCTAAACAGAAGGCCCGCCCATTGCGCGGGCCTTTTTTTGTATTCTGATGAAGGGCAGTTCTGCCATGCGGATTCAATGGATCGCCGCAACACACTGTGCAAACTTCTCCGCCGGGGTTTCGTATTGCAAGGTTTTTCGTGGCCGCTCGTTGAGTTGCCGCGCGACGGCGCTGAGTTTGGCCTGACTGAGGGTCGACATGTCGATGCCTCGCGGGAAGTACTGACGCAAGAGCCGGTTGGTGTTCTCGTTACTGCCGCGTTGCCACGGCGATTGCGGATCGCAGAAGAAGACGTCGATCTTTGTCGCCATGGTGAACGCCGCATGGGCGGCCATCTCTGAGCCGCGATCCCATGTCAGCGAGCGGTAGAGTTCTTTGGGCAATTTTCGGGCCTGCTTGATCAGGGCGGTGATAACGCTTTGCGTATCCTTGTTCGCAACTTTGGCCAGCATCACGAACCGCGAGTGCCGCTCGACCAGCGTAGCGATGTAGCTGTTGTTTGCCCCAACGATCAGATCGCCCTCCCAGTGGCCGGGCACGGCCCGGTCTTCGATTTCGGGCGGGCGCTCGCTGATCGGCACTGCGTCTTTGATCTTGCGTAGCTTCAGACCTTTCTGGGTCGCATGCCGGGACCGACGGATGGCGCGCGGGCTGCGCAGGCATTGCTGCAGCTCCTTCTTCAGAACGCCGCGCGTCTGCACATAAAGGCTGCGATAGATCGTCTCGTGGCTCACACGCTCTCGCTCTTTGTTTGGGTGCTTGCGCATCAGCCAGCCCGCGATCTGCTGAGGAGACCACTTCAACCGCAGCTTTCGGGCAATGAACCGACACAAGTGGTCGTTGAAGGAGAGCTTACAGGCTTTGGGCCGCCTTGCGCAGTCCCATGCGCGCTGATCTGACAATGCCGCGCGATACGCCTTGCGCCCACCGTTTCTGCGCACCTCCCGGCTGATCGTCGAGGGAGTACGTCTAAGGTCGCGCGCAATAGAGCGCAATGACCGATCCCCTGCCAGCCCACGGGATATCTCCTCACGCCCCTCGAGGCTCAAGGCCAGCCGAGACCTGGTGCGTGCACGCGGACGGATACCACCAGTCAAAGCCAGATGCGGAAAATCGAAGACGACGCACGATCAAACCTGCGGCCTATCGAGCTCAGGGACTCACCCCGCTGCCACCGATCCCACATCTCCGACTTCTGTTTGTCCGTATAAAACGTCCGCGTGCGGTACTTCATGATCAACACTCCATCTCTCCAAAAAGATTAAAGTGTTGCGACCACCCGTTGAATCCTCAGGACGAAGTTGCCCTCTGGTTTTTATTTGAGGATGTCTGCTTTTCAAACGGCTACCGCCTACAGACTTTAGCTAGTATCAACGGGTAATAGGTGTTTATGACAAGCTCCTTCACCAAACGACCTTTTAGATGGATCTTTTTCGAGGTCGCATTTCGCGTCCAGTTGGGTCTGTGTCCAAAACTGATTCATGCAGGCCGCCGATGATCTCTCGCGTTGGTTCAAAATTTTCATCCGTTGCGACAAGACACCAACCGGTGTCTCGGACACGTTCATCTTCTTCGTCATAAAGCGAAGGATCATCCAACAAGTAGCACAACCCCGAGATCATTTCCGCCTGCGAACAACGCACCAAATCGACGATGTTTGAACGATCAACACCAAGTGACAGCATACGTTCTAAAGCGTGACCTTGGCCGGAAAACGGCCCTTCTGGATTGCGACGCGCGGATTCGATTATTCTCTCAATCCAGCTATCATCTGTTTCATCTACAACCTGCGCCCAGGCTTGTTTAAGGAAAAGGTATCTATGAAGTTGCGGTATCTTTTCTTGAATTTGCGAACTGGCCCATTGTTCTGGTCGTTGCGCTCCCAATGCTCGAAAAAGTTCCGTGAGCTGGTGGTCTTGATCAGCCATATTTAAGTTCTCCAGCAGAGGCGAAATTCTGGTATCACGTTGTCATTGAAAGACATTCTTCACAACATCAAAGGAGCCTTTCGTTCGAGCCGCGGCATAGGTTGTTTTGGGCTCAAATCTGCGCTTGTGTCAGTGAGCCGCCCCACACGCTTTTAGCCAACTTAAAGTATCCCAGGCAAGCGCAGACCATGCTCTCGCGCACAGTCTTTCGCAATCTCATACCCCGCATCGGCGTGGCGCATGACACCGGTGGCCGGGTCATTCCAGAGCACGCGTTCGAGGCGTCGGTCGGCATCCTCGGTCCCATCGCAGCAGATCACCATGCCGGAGTGCTGAGAGAACCCCATGCCAACGCCTCCTCCATGATGCAGTGACACCCATGTCGCTCCGCTGGCCGTGTTGAGCAAAGCGTTCAGCAAAGGCCAGTCGCTTACGGCGTCTGAACCATCCTTCATGGCCTCGGTTTCCCGGTTGGGGCTGGCCACTGAGCCGCTGTCGAGGTGATCGCGTCCAATCACAACCGGCGCGTTCAGCTCTCCGTTTCGCACCATCTCGTTGAAGGCCAGACCGGCGCGATGGCGGTCGCCGAGACCAATCCAGCAGATCCGCGCGGGCAAGCCCTGAAAGGCAATCCGATCTTGCGCCATGTCGAGCCATTGATGCAGGTGGGTGTTTTCCGGAAACAGTTCCTTCATCTTTGCATCGGTTTTGTAGATGTCCTCAGGATCGCCGGAGAGCGCACACCAGCGAAACGGTCCGATGCCTTTGCAAAAGAGTGGTCGGATATAGGCAGGGACAAAGCCTGGGAAGGCGAAAGCATTTTCCAGCCCTTCCTCAAGCGCCACCTGCCGGATGTTGTTGCCATAGTCCAGCGTCGGTACGCCTGCGTTCCAGAAATCCACCATTGCCTTTACATGGGTTTTCATCGAGGCGCGTGCGGCCTTTTCAACGGCTTTGGGATCGCTTTCTTGCTTGGCGCGCCACTCGGCCACGGACCATCCGTGGGGCAGATATCCATGCACTGGGTCGTGGGCACTTGTCTGGTCTGTGACGATATCGGGGTGGATCCCGCGCCGAACAAGCTCGGGGAAGATATCGGCAGCATTGCCAATGAGCCCCACAGATTTGGCCTCTCCCGCTTTGGTCCAGCCTTCGATCATGGCCAGTGCCTCATCAAGCGTATGGGCTTTGGCATCAAGGTATTTGGTGCGTATACGGAAATCGACGCGGGTTTCGTCGCATTCCACGGCCAGACAGCACGCTCCGGCAAAGACCGCCGCCAGAGGCTGCGCACCACCCATGCCGCCCAAACCTCCGGTTAGAATCCAGCGACCTGTCAGGTTCCCGTCATAGTGCTGGCGACCGGCCTCGGCAAAAGTCTCATAGGTGCCCTGCACGATGCCTTGGGTGCCGATGTAGATCCAGGACCCGGCGGTCATCTGGCCGTACATCATGAGACCCTTGCGATCGAGTTCGCTGAAATGATCCCAATTGGCCCAATGCGGCACGAGATTGGAATTGGCGATGAGGACACGGGGTGCGTCAGAGTGCGTTTTAAAAATACCTACCGGTTTGCCCGATTGAACCAGGAGTGTCTCGTCCTCCTCCAAATCTTTCAGGCCTGCGACGATCCGGTCAAAATCCTCCCAGGTGCGCGCAGCACGGCCAATGCCGCCATAGACAACCAACTCATGTGGGTTTTCAGCGACATCGGGATGCAAGTTGTTCATCAGCATCCGCATGGGCGCTTCGGTGGTCCAGGATTTGGCTGTGATCTGATCACCAGTCGGAGGAAAGATGTCTCGGGTGTTGTGACGAGGGTCAGTCATGATGCGCACTCCAAGGGCAGAGAGAGACCCGCCGCCTTGACCAAGGTCCCGTTTTGGATCAATTCGGCGGCGGATTGCAGGTCAGGAGCGAGATAGCGGTCAGCTTCCAACGCGGGAACGGTATCACGCAGGAGGCGTATCGTATTTTGCAGCGGCGCGCTTGTGGTCAAAGGCGCGCGAAACGCAATGCCTTGAGTGGCGCAAAGCGCCTCAACCCCAAGGATCATTGAAAGGTTGTCGTTCATAGTTCCCAAACGTCGCGCGGCATGTGCGGCCATGCTGACGTGATCCTCCTGATTGGCGGATGTTGGCGTGCTGTCGGTGGTGCAGGGATTAGCGAGATGCTTGTTCTCGCTCATCAACGCCGCCGTGGTGACCTCGGCAATCATCAGGCCGGAATTCAGTCCCGGTTCAGGCGTCAGAAACGGCGGTAGATCGAAACTCAGAGTCGGGTCGACCATCAGGGCCACTCGGCGCTGGGCGATGGCCCCGATTTCGGCGATGGCAACGGCGATCTGGTCGGCAGCAAACCCCACGGGTTCAGCGTGGAAGTTCCCGCCTGAGACGATGCGGTTTTCTTGGACCAACACGAGTGGGTTGTCGGTCACGGCGTTGGCCTCAACCTCAAGCGTGTGCCTGGCAAAACGCAGCAGGTCCATAGCGGCACCGGTCACTTGCGGCTGGCAGCGGATGCAGTAGGGGTCCTGCACCCGCGTGTCGCCTTCGCGATGGCTTTCGCGGATTTCCGAGCCGTCCATCAGGGCGCGCTGTGCCTGCGCCACCTCGATCTGTCCGGCATGGCCTCGCAGGGTGTGAATGTCGGCCACCAAGGGTGCCGTTGAGCCCATAATGGCATCTGTCGACAGTGCCCCGGTGACTACGGCGGATTGCAGGTTTGTCCAGGCATTCCACAGCCCGACCAAGGCACAGGCCGTTGAGAATTGCGTGCCGTTGATCAGCGCCAGACCTTCCTTTGGGCCAAGGATCACAGGCGACAGACCTGCGGCTTGCAGCGCGGTGTTCCCGGACATGACTTCGCCCTGATATACGGCCTCGCCCTCGCCGATCATGACCGCCGCCATATGCGCCAGCGGGGCCAGATCACCAGATGCGCCGACAGAGCCTTTCACCGGCACAACCGGCGTAACGCCTTGCGCTATCATGCCTTCAATCAGCTCGATGACGTCCCACCGGACGCCCGACGCCCCGCGTCCCAGCGAGATCAGCTTGAGCACCATCATCAATCGGGTAGTATCGACATCAAGCGCCTCTCCAACACCACAGCAATGCGACAGGATCAGATTGCGCTGAAGCTGCGCAGTTTGGCCGGCGGGGATTTTCACACTGGCCAGTTTGCCAAAGCCGGTATTGACGCCATAGACCGCTTCTTCACCTTCGGCTGCCTTGCGCACAACTGCTGCTGCGGCATCCACAGGCTCACGGCATGACGTATCGAGGCGTGCGTCGAGGCCTTCACGCCAAATGTTTTCCAGTTGGGCTAAGCTCACGGCCCCCGGATGCAACACTTGCGTCATGCGGCGCCTCCAAAAATGCGCCGAACCAAAGGATTGAAACCAATCCGATAGGCAAGCTCGGCAGGGTGCTCGATATCCCAGACCGCGAGATCTGCGCGCAGGCCGGGCCGCAATGCGCCGCAGTCGGTCAGTCCGAGCGCTTGCGCCGCATGCGATGTGACCCCAAGAAACGCTTCTTGTGGCGTCAGGCCGAAGAATGTGCAGCCCATATTCATGGTCAAAAGCAGAGAGGTCATGGGGGAAGAGCCTGGGTTGCAATCGGTGGCCAGCGCCATAGGCACGCCGTGCTTGCGAAACGCCTCAACAGGGGGCTTTTGTGTTTCCTTCAATGTGTAGAAGGCTCCGGGCAAGAGAACAGCGACACTGCCGGACCCAGCCATAGCTTTGGCGTCTTCCTCGGTCGCATATTCCACGTGATCGGCAGACAGCGCCCCATATTTCGCTGCGAGTTGCGTGCCGCCGATATTGGACAGTTGCTCGGCATGAAGTTTGACGGGCAAACCGAGCGCCTTGGCACGTTCAAACACCGGCTCCAGCTCTTCTGCTGTGAACGCAATGCGTTCACAAAACCCGTCAACCGCATCAACAAGACCTTGCTGGTGCGCTTGCTCGAGCGCGGGAAGACACATCTCTGAAATGTAGTCCGCAGACCTACCTTTGTACTCGGGCGGCACAGCATGTGCGCCTAGGAACGTGGTCTTCACACGGACCGGACGCTGCTGACCAATCTGTCGCGCAACACGCAGTACTTTAAGTTCGGTCTCAACATCAAGCCCATAACCGGACTTGATCTCAATCGCACACACGCCTTCGGCAATCAAAGCGTCCACACGTTTCAGGGCATCGACCAAAAGTGTCTCTTCCGATGCGGTCCGTGTGGCCGTGACAGTCGAGACGATGCCGCCCCCGGCCTTTGCCACCTCTTCATAGGTCGCCCCGTTGAGGCGCATCTCGAACTCGCCTGCCCGATGCCCGCCAAAAACAACATGCGTGTGGCAGTCGATCAGACCAGGTGTGATCAATCGGCCTTCAGTATCCTCAGAAGGAGCATTTGCCGCCTCTCGCGGCACGTCTGCGTCAGGGCCAACCCACCGGATCACGCCGTCTTCCACCCAGATCGCGGCTTGGGTCATCAACCCGTAGGGCGTGTTCGCGGCGGTGCCCGCTAATGTCGCATTGCGCAGCAGCATGACAGCATTTCTTTCTTGATCTGAACTTGGCGCTGTTATTATGTATAGACATAATAATGAAGGATGCAAGTATGACAATTGTCTGGGCTCAGCAGGCGCTTTTACCGGATGGATGGGCGAAAGATGTGTCCGTTCACATTGATGCCAAGGGGCGTATTGAGTCGGTTACGCCTTCATCTGAGCCGCAGGGCCAGCGTGTGGGCATCCTGCTTCCCGCACCGGTCAATGCCCATTCCCATGCGTTTCAACGCGCCATGGCCGGATTGACCGAGCGGCGTGGTCCAGATGGAACCGATAGTTTCTGGACCTGGCGGCGCTTAATGTATCGGTTTCTCGATCGTCTGACGCCGGACCATGTCGAAGCTACCGCAACGTTGGTGCAAATGGAAATGCTCGAGGCGGGCTATGCCACGAATGTTGAGTTTCATTATCTGCACCACGCACCCGATGGCACGCCTTATGCCCGTTTGGGCGAAATGGCGGAACGTATTGCCGCCGCAGCGGAAGCAACCGGCATCGGGTTGACGCTTTTACCGGTGCACTATCAGTTCGGGGGCTGCGATGGCCGTACGCTTGGATCAGGGCAGGTTCGCTTCGGAAATGATGCTGATCGCTATGCGCTTTTGGTTGAGGACTGCCATGCGATAGTCAAAACCCTGCCAGCGGACACCGCGCTGGGAGTTGCACCGCATAGTTTGCGCGCTGTATCGCGGGAAGATGTAGTGCGAGCCCCTGATCTTGTTCCGGGTGGGCCTGTTCATATGCACTTCGCCGAGCAGGTGGCCGAAGTGGAAGAGGTAGAGGCCGCCTATGGCGCGCGTCCGGTGGAATGGCTTTTGGACAATGCTGAACTCTCGGAGCGCTGGTGCCTTATCCATTGCACGCAGATGCAGCCCGATGAAACCACCCGATTGACCAAGACCGGAGCGGTGGCTGGCCTTTGTCCGATCACCGAAGCCAGCCTTGGGGACGGGATATTTGATGGTGTGCGCTGGATGCAGGCGGGTGGACAGATGGCGGTTGGATCGGATTCGAACATCCGAATATCGCTCTGCGAGGAACTACGTCAGCTGGAGTACTCGCAACGTTTGCGCGATAGGTCCCGAGCCGCGCTTGCGACAGGCGCGCACTCGACGGGTCGGGCGTTGCTTGACGCCATTTTCCAGGGCGGTGCGCAGGCCGCTGGACGCCAGACCGGGCGTATAGAAAACGGCGCTTGGGCGGACTTGCTCGTCTTGGATATGGACCACATCGACCTTGCAGGACTTGATGGCGACACAGCACTCGACAGTTTCGTCTTTGCGGGGTCCAACGCCATGGTGAGGGATGTCTGGAGTGCGGGTCGGCATGTTGTGCAGGCTGGGCGACACATCAACCGAGATCGCATTGTGAGAGCTTACGCTGCTGCGACGGCTGAGCTTCGGGATTTGATATGACCACCCCACAACCCACCGGGTGGCAAGGTATACAGGCCGAAGTCTTGCGCCGCGTTCATGCAAGAGAATGGCCCCCGGGCCACATTATTCCTGGAGAGGTGGATCTCGCGGCTGAATTTGGGTGCGCCCGTGCCACCGTCAACCGCGCCCTTCAGGCCTTGGCCGACGCCGGAATTCTGGAGCGTAGGCGCAAGGCCGGAACGCGTGTTGCTATGTATCCTGTGGGGCGTGCGGTGCTGGATATCCCTGTTCTGCGGCAGGACATCGAAGAGCGCGGACACGTATACGGGTATCGCTTACTGGAGCAATCCATCATGATGCCTGATCCGGTCAGCGCGCAAAAACTAGGCTGCAAAACCCAAGCATTACATGTGCGTGCCGTGCATCTTGCAGATGATTCACCTTTTGTACTTGAGGGCCGTTGGATCAATTTGAAAACCGTCCCACACGCGGCTGAGCAGTCTTTTGATACGCTGAGCGCAAATGAATGGCTCTTGCACACAGTGCCCTACACCAAAATTGACGTCAGTCTAAGTGCGCAAGCTGTGTCTGAAGAAGGTGCTGACACGCTGCGCCTCGCCCCCGGAGCGCCTGTTTTCACAGTGGAGCGGACCACCTGGGATCACGATGACCCTGTCACCTATGTGACGCTGAGATATGCGCCGGGCTTTAAGCTGCACACACAGATTGGCGGCTAGAGGTCTATGCCTCGTGTCGGTTGGCAAACAATTCCCACTGGAACCGCGCGCGGACGCCGAGGTCCAGGAAAGGACGGGGCGGCAGCGGATCAGGTTCGCCCAGCGTCTGCATATCTGCAATGAGCGGATTGTCTCGTCCGGTGGCCAAATCCGCCGCCAGGATGCCGCCAAAAGTGCCCTTCGTCACGCCGACCGCATTTTGGCATACAGCTGACCAGATGTTTGGTCCGATCTGCCCAAAGGCAGGCGCACCATTTCGCGACAGGCACACGAAACCTGACCACGTGTGCTCCATCTCAACCGCCTCCAACCCGGGGAAGCGCTGATCGAAAAGTCGCTTATGCGTGCGCTTGACCTGTTCATGTTCGCCGGGCTTCAGACGTTGATTGGGGCGATAGCTCAAACCATGCCGGATCAGGATGCGGTGATCCGCAGTGTAGCGCATAGTGATCCCGGCAAAGGCATTCACCGGGGTCAGGCCCCAGGCCTCGCCCACACCGTAGATCGCGCACTCTTCTTCGGTCAGGGGACGACTCAGGCTGGCATGGGCGACGAGATGCAGGAACTTCTGTTTGTGAAAGCCGAACTGCTCACTAAACCCATTGGCGGCCATGATCATCTTGGGCGCACGAACAGAGCCTTGTTGCGTCTTTAGCGTCACGCCGTTTTGAAATTTCGCCTCAATTACAGGTGAGTTTTCATGCACCGTTACATTGGACGGCAACGTATCCGCCAATCCCCGCGTCAGGCCCGCCGGGTTCATCAAAACACAGCCGGGGGTGTAAACGGCGGCGGTGAAATGCGGACTGCCGAGACGCGTGCGCAGATCATCCCCTTCGATCCACTCATATGGCTCGCCAAGTGCCTCAAGCTCTGCCTTGAATGGCTCCAAGACATCCCTGGTGCCTTTAGGACTGACCGCAGTGTGGTACTTACCGGCACGGGACCAGTCGCAGTCAACCCCGTGTGTCGTGACGACGTCTTCGAGGTGGTCGATCGCCATACGCGCCAGCCGCATAAAACGGTGGCTGCCGTCCAGCTCGTCCAGCGAGGAGCCGACATTGTGGGGAAGATCAATCGCAAATCCCGAGTTGCGGCCTGATGCGTTTTCACCCGCCTCGCCAGCCTCTATAACCACGATCTTCTCATCCGGGCAGTTCTCGGCCAGACGCCGTGCTGCTGCCAGCCCGGCATACCCTGCGCCCAGCACGACCCAATCAGCCTTGATATCGTCTTTGAGCGCATCATGTGCCTGACGATCTGGCAAGATCGCGCTCCACCCATTGGTTTTGTCATCCTGTGGTAAGCGGTTGATCTTCATCGGCTTAGCTTTCTTCGGCCCAGTTTGAGGGTTCAATTGCATAAAAGACCAACGCGCTCTCCGCAACATAGGTGAGCTCAGTTCCAGTGGGTAGCCAGATGGTGTCCTTCGGCCCCGCGGTCAGATCGCCTTTTTTGGTGCGCACAGTCAGCGACCCTTCCACTACAAGAAGTACCTCATCATATTGCACGGTCCAGGGGATTTCCGCGTTGGTGAAGCGCCCAAACCCCGAGCCAAGCCGCGTGCCCATCGTGTGCGACGTCACCTCGGTCACTTGTGCCATCTCGCCATATTCAAAGCGTGGCGTGAACGGCAGATCAGCAAAACGCATGACTTTGACTGGGGCTTTTTCCGGCATCTCAAGATCCTTTCGATTGACGCAAACCATACAGGGCTGTATCTATCCATGCAACCCTGTATGGAAAACATGTATGCTTGATAACGACACAACTGACCGCAATTCCAGACTGACACGTGACGACTGGATCGAAGCAGCGCAGACTATGTTGATCGACAGTGGTGTGGAAGCCGTGCAGATCACGGTTTTGGCGCGTGCCCTTAGCGTCACACGTGGCAGTTTTTATTGGCACTTCGATAACCGCGAGGCGCTTCTTGATGCGCTCATCCATCGGTGGCGCACCCGCAACACCAACGTGATGGTCGACACCGTTTCCGATGCTGAAACTCTGGATGATGGCATTCTGGCGCTTTTTGCTGTCTGGACGGACCACCGGCGCTTTGACCCGGATCTTGATCAGGCGATCCGCGACTGGGCACGATATGATGACGCCTTGCGCGAAAAGGTGAAAGCCGAGGACGCTGCCCGCGTTCAGGCCGTGTCCGCGTTTTTCGAGCGCTTTGGATATCCGCAACCAGAAGCCTTCATTCGGGCGCGCGTCATTTGCTTTACCCAGATCACTTACTACGCGTTGGATGTGGCCAATGACGAAACCCTGGAGGAGCGGCTTGGTTATCTTGAAGCGTATTTTCGAAGTTTTACGGGTCGGGATATTCAGCCCGATACCGTGGCAGCATACCGCAATATTCTCGCTCGAGAGGAGCCAGTGACATGAATACGCAACGCAGTGGTGGGCGTCGCGCACGCGCGGCAAAACGGGCAAATGCGGCAGAACGGGCTTTTGATGCCGCCTGGCGGCAGTGGAAAAACCCCTATGCTCCCATTGAACAATTCAGCGCGGATGAAATCGAAGCCATCCACAACGCGTCGCTCAAGGTGTTGCGTGACACCGGGATCAAGGTGCTGAATGATGAAGCGCGGGCATACTATGTGCAGGTTGGTATGCGCGAAGGCAAAGACCACGTTATTCATTTTGACCCTGATGTCTTGATGGGCTTGATGGCGCACGCGCCATCTGAGGTAACTCTTCACAGCCACAATCCTGCGCGTACCGTGACGATTGGTGGACGGCAGGTAGGTATTACGACCTCGGCTGGATCGCCCAACTGCTCTGACCTGCAAGGGGGGCGAAGGCCCGGCACGCTTCTAGACTATGACAACTTTTGCAAAGTGGCGCAGGCCTTTGACGTGATCCATTTCATCGGCCCGGTGGTTGAGCCACAAGACATCGCCATGGGGTTGCGCCACTTGCACATGACCCGGTCCATCGCAGCGCGGACCGAGAAAATCCCATTTGTCTATTTCAGAGGGCGTGAAGCAATTGCAGACAGCTATGAGATCTTGCGATTGGCGCATGGGTTGAACCACGAAGATTTCGTGAACACGCCGGTCAGCTATTCCGTGGCCAATTCCAACTCGCCGTTGCAGCTTGATGAACTGATGTGCCGCGGCATCATTGACGCCGCTCATGGTGGTCAGATGATGATCCTCACGCCGTTCACGCTGGCGGGTGCCATGGCTCCAGTGACCATTCCGGGTGCGCTTGTCATGCAGAATGCCGAGGCACTGGCCGGGCTCTGCTTGTCACAGATTGTTCGGCCCGGTGCGCCGGTGTGTTACGGCAGCTTCACTTCGAATGTGGACATGCGAACCGGCGCGCCCGCGTTTGGTACGCCGGAATACGTCAAAGCGGCTTTTGCCTCCGGCCAGCTGGCGCGGCGGTACAATCTGCCGCTTCGGTCCTCCGCGCCCACCGCGTCGAATGCGCCCGATGCACAGGCCGCGTATGAAAGCCAAATGTCGCTCTGGGGGGCATTGATGGGGGGTGCGAACCTGATTCTGCATGGGGCTGGTTGGCTGGAAGGTGGACTGACCATCTCTGCCGAGAAATTCATCATCGACGTCGAAGTCCTGCAAATGTTTGCAGAACTGTTCAAACCTCTGGAAGTAACAGAGGCGACACTGGGCCTTGAGGCCATCGCCGATGTCGGCCACGGCGGACATTTCTTTGGCACACAGCATACGTTGGACCGGTTCGAGACGGCGTTCTACTCTCCGCTATTGTCGGATTGGTCGAACTATGAAAACTACCGCGACCGTGGTGCGGTGGACGCCACACAGCGCGCCAATCGCATCTTTTTTGAAAAGGTCGACGCCCATCAGCCGCCTCTAATGGACCCGGCCCGAATAGATGCCATAGACGCCTTTATAGCGAAACGCACCGAAGAGGGCGGCGCGAATATTGAGCGGTGAGAGTGTACAAGGGGCGCTATGCTGGTCTGCCATACTGACAACTAGCCGAAACCGGTCATTTGCTGTGTAAGCGAAGGATGTCTGAGGTGCGGGACTTTGCTGCGAAGCCACATCAAAAAATCACGTCAACGCCACGTTGCTGACAAGGCTCTGGAAGAAGCTCCTGTTGAGTTGGCTGACGATAGGTATTCGAATTATGCGTATTCTCCCCATGATCACGCTGGGCGTGGGTCTCGCCATGATTGGCGGAACCGGGATCGGCATAGATTACACCTTGCAGAAACAAAAGGCCGAAGGAACTTTTGATGCGGCCACCTATATCGACGATTTGTTTGACCGTTTTGGGAACCAAGGCGGGTTCCTCGGTCTCATCTTCCGGGATTCAGCGGCCATAGACATCGCGATGCCCGAACCTCCCGTAGGGTGGGAGGCCTGGTACATTGACGAAAGCCATTTGAATGCGGTTTTCAGCAACGACCAATGGCGGATGCGCGAGAGAGAATTTGCAAAGGTCGAGTCGCAAGTACCGGAAATACACCAGATCAGCGAAACCGATCAGGAGCTTTGGTGGGCATATTTTGATGACACATCTACGGCTTATGTAAGCGGCGACAATGTGATCCTTTTGTTCGTTTCGGACAAAGAAAATGAGATCAACCAGCCTGTTCTACGAAAATTCCTAGAGCTGTCGGAAGCGCATTTCGCATCGATCGAAACGCGGCACGGCTGGCGCAGCTTCAATGGCCAGCCATGGGAAGAAGTGGAAGGACCTGTCACACAGGCTGAGAATGGTGTACGGCCGCATGAACTACGGATGTTTGAGACAAAGATGGGTTCTGTCTCACTGTTCCTCGAGACGCGTGCGTCAGAACAGGCTCTTTCGCAGTTCCTCGAAAATTTTGACCTGAGCGGATTAAGGCGATTGGGTAACGCAAACGCACCCAAAAACTCAGAATTGACAGCGGAAGTCTCCTTACAAACCGAGGCCGTTGAATAGTCCGTTCGTACCAAGTCACCGCCTACCATCAATTGCACACACGTAAACCCCTAAATTCTATACGTTTTTACGTATTGCGGCGCGTTTTGGCGATGAACCTGCCACAATTTTGAAAAAGTACTGCCCAGGCGAATGTCAGGACCGATGGTCTGATTTGTCTCGAAACCATTGGATCACTTCTTATAAGATTCTGCCCAATAGTCGAATGCCGTAAGGGCCACGCGCTGCATCATGAAGTTTCTTGCTTGTGCGGAAAAGATGCCGCTGAAAACGCGAATAGCAAAAAATTGGGATGTTCGCTTTAGGCTCGAAGCAGTCGTCATACGGCCACATCTAACCGAAAAGTGACTTAGCCCCGGATCATGACCCGGGGCCTTGCATTTATCCCTTCACCACCAATTGCGGCGACACCACATCGATGCCAAGCGCCTTGCCAACGGCATAGTATGTCAGCTGTCCGGCATGCACGTTCAGGCCGTTGAGCAGATGCTCGTCATCAGCACAGGCCTGTTTCCAGCCCTTGTCGGCAAGAGCCAGCATGAAGGGCATCGTGGCGTTGCCCAAAGCGATGGTCGAGGTGCGCGCCACGGCCCCCGGCATGTTGGCCACGCAGTAGTGCATGATGCCATCGACATCGTAGATCGGATCAGCATGTGTGGTGGCTTTCGACGTCTCGAAGCAGCCGCCCTGGTCAATCGCCACGTCCACCAGCACAGAGCCGGGTTTCATGTCAGCGAACTGGGCGCGGCGTACGAGTTTGGGGGCTTCGGCACCGGGGATCAGAACTGCGCCAATGACCATATCGGCCTGACCCAGATGCTCGGCCAGCAAACCAGCCGAGGAATAGCCGGTGCGGAACTGATTGCCGAAGACATCGTCGAGATAGCGCAGGCGCGGCAGTGAGCGATCCAGTACGGTGACATCTGCCCCCATCCCGGCTGCGATCTTCGCTGCGTGTGTGCCAACCACACCACCGCCGATCACGAGCACGCGGGCTGGTCCCACACCGGGCACACCACCCATCAGAACGCCGCGTCCGCCATTGGCCTTTTGCAGGGTCCAGGCGCCGACTTGCGGGGCCAGACGCCCGGCGACTTCGGACATCGGTGCCAGAAGCGGAAGGCCGCCGCGATCATCTGTTACGGTTTCATAGGCAATAGCCGTACAGCCACTTTCCAGCAGATCATGTGTTTGATCCGGATCGGGTGCGAGATGCAGGTAGGTGAACAGAAGCTGACCTTCGCGCAGCATCTTGCGCTCTACGGCTTGCGGCTCTTTGACCTTCACGATCATGTCGGCGGTGGCAAAAATTTCCTCGGCGGTGTCGACAATCGCAGCACCTGCTGCCGTGTAGTCGGCGTCTTCAAAGCCAGCGCCTTTACCGGCACCAGCCTGGATCACAACATCATGTCCGTGTGCGACAGCTTCTTGTGCCGCGTTCGGTGTCATTCCGACGCGGAATTCCTGAGGTTTAATCTCGGTTGGGCATCCGATTTTCATTGCAGGGTCTCCTTCTCCATTGGCCCCACAATCGCGCGTTTTATGCGCAAGGTGATTGAAATTATACGCGCTCTATGTCACTTCTTCCGAACATCCTTCGATTTTTAATTCAAATATTGAAAGGTTCTTTCCGAAATGTCTCTAGATGCGATGGATCGTCGTCTTCTGTCAGTGCTTCAGAAACAAGGTCGAATCTCTAATGCCGAGCTTGCCGAAGCTGTTAGCCTTTCGGCCTCTGCCTGTCACAGGCGCGTCCAGCGGCTCGAGACGGATGGATACATAAAAGGGTATGTGGCGCTGCTCAATCGACGAAAGATGGGTGTGCCGACAACTGTCTTTGTTGAGATAACGCTGACCACGCAAGCCGAAGAAATCCTAGAGGCTTTTGAACAGGCCGTGGCGCGGATACCCGATGTGCTTGAATGCCATCTAACGGCGGGGACGGCGGACTATATCCTCAAGCTTGTGACAGAAGACACCGAGGACTTTGCGCGCATCCACCGACAGTATCTCACACGTCTGCCTGGTGTCGCCAAAATGCAGTCAAGCTTTGCGCTGCGCACGGTCCTGCAGACCACGGCATTGCCGGTTTGAACTGATGCGGGTGATTGGAAAAAACGAGAGACCCCGGTGTGTGTGCCCGGGGCCTCCCACCCTGCTCGCCATAGTCCGTGAGTGACAGCGAAGCTGGATCTCGATCTGGGTGAGCGTTTTATAAGAAATCGGTGTGTTGCGCGTACATGGGAAAAACCGCGTGTTTTGTCCCGTAAGGAAAACCTTACCTTTTGGCCCTTTATTGCGTTTGTGACGTAGCGTTACTTCCTTTGCAGCAAAAACCCCGGCGAGTCGGGCCGGGGTTTTCGAGTGTTTTTCTGTTCGATTCAGGAGCGGCGGCGACGTGCCACGATTCCCATTCCTGCGATTCCGAACAGCAGCAACGGCAAAGAGGCCGGGAGAGGAACCGGAGCAATCTCAATCTGCCCACGAAGCTCTGAGGCTAAGAGAGCTTGCGCAACGGCATTGGGGTGCACGCTGTCGCCAAAGAGCACGGTATTTGGATCAATGCCATCATCCAGACAGCTTGGAATTTGCGAAACCTGTGAAGGTGGCACAAGCAAGGCTGCCGAGAAACTGGCGGTGCACGGCGTACTTACATTTGTGATGCCAAAAATGTCCCCATTGTTGAAGTTCGCATCGGCGATGATCGCGTTCAGAGCTTCATTGGGATCGAAACCGATAACATTGATGCCGTCATTGTTCAGTGACAACAGGTTTTGTGTCAGCTGAAGGTTAAAGACACTTGTGACGGCGCTTGCTGTTGCGTCTCCGGAAAAAGCAGGCGTTGCACCAAGATCAGGAAGCCCAATAACGAGGAAATCATCAAACACCGAAGGATCCAGCCCGTTCAATGCTCGGATCCCTGTCTCAACCGCATTTGCAGCGTTGAAAGCCGCGTTGACTAGAAATGCGGGAACATCCGCAGGGTCCACGACACCGCTTCCGGCGACTTCGAACGCTTGAAACAAATCATTTGCTCCAAAGAAGACAGACAACAAAGGGTTGCTGCCTGTATCCGGCGGCGCTGTGTCAAAGGTCGGCACAGGCGCAAGACCTGTGATCAAAGGGTTCGGCGTATCGCCGGGCCCGGCAAGACCTAATGCGTCAGCAAAGACCCCTATTTGGCTGCTGAATGTGTTGAACGGTGCGCCCGGAATCGGGCTAAGGTTGGTATCCCCCGCTGTCGCCCCGCCAAGTGCGAGGTTGCCCGTATCATGTCCATTGGCTTCAAAGTCATCGGCGATGATCTCGGCATAGGTCGGGCCGTTGCTAAAACGTCCGCCTAGGCTTGGCGGTGCAAGCAGACCAAGTTTGCCGTCATCGGTCAGGCTATCGCCGAAACTGAAAAAGCTTGTGAACGGATCTGTAATGGGCGTGGCGAACGCGGATGTGGACAGCGTCAATCCCAAGCCCAAGGCCAAAGTAATTATCTTCATGATTCCTCCCCCAAATCATCAACTTTATTAACCTACACAGTTCAGTTCAGATTCGGCGAGTAACATTGCAAAGAGACGTTACGTCACAAATAAAAAAACCCCGGCTCAGAGGCCGGGGTTTTCTGTTCAAAAAGATCGCTTCGCTCAAGCGTCGTCTTTTTCTTTCTTCTCTTGTTTGACTTCTTCGCCGGTTTCCTGATCGACAACTTTCATCGACAGGCGCACCTTACCGCGATCATCAAAGCCCAGAAGCTTGACCTTCACTTCCTGACCTTCCTTCAGCACATCCGATGGATGGTTCAGGCGGCGGTTTTCGATCTGGCTGACATGCACAAGGCCGTCGCGCTTGCCGAAGAAATTCACGAAGGCGCCGAAGTCGACGATCTTCACGACGGTGCCGGTGTAGATAGCACCTTCTTCTGGCTCAGCCACGATCGCATGGATCATGTCATACGCTTTCTGAATGGCCTCGCCATTGGGAGATGCGATCTTGATCGTGCCTTCGTCATTGATGTCGACCTTGGCGCCGGACACTTCAACGATCTCACGGATCACCTTGCCGCCCGACCCGATCACTTCACGGATCTTGTCGGTTGGGATCTGCATGGTCTCGATGCGCGGTGCATGGACTGAGAAGTCTCCGGCCTCTGTAAGGGCCTTGGCCATCTCGCCCAGGATGTGCAGACGGCCCGCTTTGGCCTGCGCCAGGGCTTTCTCCATGATCTCAGGCGTGATGCCCGCGACTTTGATGTCCATCTGCAAAGACGTGATGCCGTTCTCTGTACCCGCGACCTTAAAGTCCATATCGCCGAGGTGGTCTTCGTCACCCAGGATATCGGTCAGGATGCCGTAGGAACCATCCTCTTCCAAAACCAGACCCATGGCCACACCGGCCACTGGAGCTTTGAGCGGCACGCCTGCGTCCATCATACTGAGTGAACCACCACAGACCGATGCCATGGAGCTGGAGCCGTTGGACTCAGTGATCTCAGAAACCACACGCACGGTGTAAGGGAAGTCCGTTGCCGCAGGCAAAACAGCCTGCAGCGCACGCCATGCCAGCTTGCCGTGACCGATTTCACGACGTCCTGGAGGGCCCACACGGCCCGCTTCGCCAACCGAATAGGGTGGGAAGTTGTAGTGCAGCAGGAAGTTGGATTTGAAGTTGCCATGCAGCGCGTCAATGAATTGCTCATCATCGCCCGTACCAAGCGTGGTCACGACAAGGCCTTGTGTCTCACCGCGCGTAAAGAGCGCTGAGCCATGTGTGCGCGGCAGAAGGCCGGTTTCGCACACGATGGGGCGAACCTGATCCAGAGCACGGCCATCAATCCGCTTGCCGGATTTCACAATGTCGCCGCGCAGGATCGACGCTTCGAGCTTTTTGATCGCCTGGACAACGTTGATGTCCTCGCGCTGCTCTTCCGTCAGGCTTTCAAGAATATGCGCGCGCGCCTCGTTCTGGGCGGTTGTGCGATCCTGTTTGTCCTGAATTTTATAGGCCTCAACAAGCTTGGCCTCACCAGCAGCTTTCACGGCTGCATAAAGCTCTGAGATGTCTGGCGCCTGATAGTCAAATGGTTCCTTCGCGGCTTCTTCGGCTAGCGAAATGATCAGGTCGATCACCGGCTGAATCTGCGCATGCGCGAATGTGACCGCGCCGAGCATTTCCTCTTCGGTCAGCTCATAGGCCTCGGACTCAACCATCATCACGGCGTTCTTGGTGCCCGCCACAACCAGATCGAGACGCTGCTCGGGGTTGTTGCGCAGGTCGTGCATATCGTCGACCTCGGGGTTCAGGATATAGTCGCCATCCGCGTAACCCACACGGCAGCCTGCGATTGGACCCATGAATGGCGCGCCCGAAATGGTCAGAGCCGCAGAGGCCGCAATCATCGCCACAATGTCAGGATCATTCACAAGGTCATGGCTGAGCACAGTGCACATCACCAGAACTTCGTTTTTGAATCCGCTGACAAAGAGCGGACGGATCGGGCGGTCAATGAGGCGCGCGGTCAGAGTTTCTTTCTCTGTCGGGCGCGCTTCGCGTTTGAAGAAGCCACCGGGCACTTTGCCGGCGGCATAATATTTCTCTTGGTAGTGAACGGTCAGAGGAAAGAAATCCTGCCCTTCACGGGGTTGCTTGGCAAAGGTCACGTTGGCCATGACCGAGGTTTCACCCAGCGTTGCAATAACAGACCCATCGGCCTGGCGGGCAACCTTGCCCGTTTCCAGTGTCAGCGTTTCCTCGCCCCACTGGATCGATTTTTTCACTTCGTTGAACATTTATTGTTCCCTATCTGGAGGCACTCCCGAGCCCTCTCGGGTCCTCCGTTTCATGGGTGGCCCCATTGCCACCGACCCCTTCATCATTTCATGCGCCGGGGTCTAGAGCGTCACGTTTCAGATGCGCGCGGCTTACAGGGTTTTGCAGCGTTTGGGAAGCGCAGAACGCAACACTGTGGGCGAATCATGGTTAATGCCAAGAAATCAAGGGCTTTTAAGCATCGGTAGCACGTCGGTATTACGTCGGTATTGCGTCGGTGCGCTTGGGGCAGAACGGGCAGGTGAACCTTGCGCTCGGTGCGTTCAGGTTTTGGCAAGGCGCAGCGAGAACAATCCCGAGAAAAGGATCAGTCCCAACCCGCTGAGCGCCACGGCATCGGGCAGGTCATCAAAGAACATGAAACCCGCAATCGTCGCGGCGATGAGCTGGGTGTAGATGAGCGGCGAAACCACACTGGCCGGTGTTGTGCGATTGACCGTCACCAGGATGAAATTGCCCGCTGCCGATGCGATGGCGCTGGCCAGGATCAGGGCGGAGATGGGCAGCGACAGCGCAGGCATGCTCTGAGTCAGACCAATCGGCGCAAGCAGGATCGCGCCAATGACAAGCTGTGAAAAGAGCAAAAGGCGCGGCCGGATTTCAGTGGCCAACCAACGTGTGGCCGTCAGGTAGGCCCCGTAAAACAAACCCGCCAAAAGCGCCCAGAGCAATCCAGGTGACACGCCAAAGCCGGGCTTGACGACCAAGAGCACACCGACAAACCCTAAAAACAGAAGAGCGGTTCGCGGTGCTGTGATCTGTTCTTTCAGAAATAAAGCAGAGAGCAGGTAGGACACCATAGGGCCCACGAAGAACACACCAAACACATCGGCAATAGGTTCGGTGCGCAGAGCCGTGAGTATGCAAATGATGCCACCGGCAATGAACCCGGCGCGCAGCCAAAGCCGCCAGTCACGGATTGCCGGAAGGTCATCCTTGGTGAGTGCACAGAGCGGCCATAACAAAAGCGCCGCGATCCCGAACCGCGTCCACGCCACCGTGATCGGTGTCACGCCCATCGCAATGAGTGTCTTACCCGCCGTGTCGCCCAAGACGATGAGGCTCATCGCAGCGAAGATGAGGAGGAAAATGCGCAGCATTGTGGGCAAGCCTTGGGCATGAGGGCGGGTCGTGACACCGGAGGTTTCTCTATCGTCCAGTTTCATTCGGAAGCCAAGCTGCTCTGTTCCGCTCGTTGACTTCGTGGTTTGCGTTTGCAGGACTGTGATTCCCTCTAGAGCCTTTGCTTGTGGTCCGCGTGATCATGAGGCAAGACAATCATCGGTCTTTCAGGGGTATATCATGGACGCTTCTTCCGCTTTTCAGGACACGTTGCCTGTCACCTCGGATGCTTTGCTCGATCAGATGCGGGCGGCAGGGATCGACTTTGAGCTCTATGAACACATCCCGCTGCGCACGGTGGAGGATGCCAAGACGGTGCAGGGGCATATTGTGCCCGGTGGCGCAGGGCGTAGGAACATCAAGAATTTCTATCTGCGGGACCGAAAGAAGCGGAATCATCTTGTCGTGCTGGAGCAGGATCGTGCGGTGGACCTCAAGGCGCTGGGTGCGGTTATGGGCACGGCTGGCTTGTCGTTTGGGTCAGCAGATCGTTTGATGGAGCGTTTGGGTGTACGGCCTGGCGCAGTCAGCCCCTTGGCGATGGCCACTGGGGCAGACAAAGGTGTGACGCTTTTCATGGACACCACGATAAAGACCGCTGAATGGGTTCATGTGCATCCGCTGGTCAATGATCGGACGGTGGCGATCCGGCCTGATGATCTGTTGAAATTGCTGACGAATTGGGGGACTGAGGTGACTTGGCTGGATATGTGACCCAGATTGTCCGCTAGGCGTTTGGTTTGGTTTTATCTGGGTATTTGAGACAAGAAAGAAGCCGGTGTGGTTTTGAATATCAACCAGTTGGTTGAATATTGCTTTGGCCTGAAATGGCCGGAAGTTGCCCCTGCGGCGCAGTCACGCATGCCAAAATAATAATATTGAATCAGGTAGTTAGCCTTCTACTGGGTCGGGTTGACTCATGCCCCCTTGCCGCATAGCACATGCACAACGGTTCCGGAGGGGAAAACGTGGACGATCCTGACCGACGCGAGCAGCTTGAGCAGCTTGAACGACGGATCGAGGCGCTTAAAGAAAAGGACGCGCCAAAGCCCCATCTGGACAACCACTATTCTCAGGCGCAGCAGGCCTGGCGGATGGTGATCGAATTGGTGGCTGGTCTGGGGATCGGCTTTGGAATGGGATATGGGCTGGATTACCTCTTTGGGACGCTGCCGATCTTTCTCATTCTGTTTACGTTGCTGGGTTTGGCGGCCGGTATCAAGACGATGATGCGCAGCGCACAGGAAATCCAGCAGGCACAAGAGGCGGAGACGCCAAAGACGAACGCGCCTGGTAAGGGCGACGAATAAGAGGACGCAAGATGGCGGAAGACACAAAAGAAGGCGGCGCAGAACTGGTATTCCACCCGATGGATCAGTTCATTGTAAAACCTCTTTTTGGGGATGGGCCTGTTGGGCTGTTCACGGTCACGAACGTGACGTTCTGGATGGCGCTTACGGTTCTGGCGATCTTTGCGCTTCTGGTTCTGGGTACATCCGGGCGATCCACGATCCCGACGCGGATCCAGTCGATTGCCGAGCTGGCGTATGGGTTCATTCGCAAGATGGTTGAGGACGTGGCGGGCAAGGATGCTCTGCCATACTTCCCTTACATCATGACACTGTTCATGTTCATCGTCTTCTCGAACTTCCTTGGGCTTATTCCAGGGTCTTTCACCACAACAAGCCATATCGCGGTCACAGCGGTCATGGCGATGGCGGTGTTCCTGGCGGTGACGATCCTGGGCTTTGTCAAAAATGGAGCCGGGTTCCTGGGCGTTTTCTGGATCAGTTCAGCGCCATTGGTGTTGCGCCCCGTTCTGGCGCTGATTGAGGTGATTTCCTACTTCGTGCGCCCGGTGAGCCACTCCATTCGACTGGCAGGCAATATGATGGCGGGTCACGCGGTGATCAAAGTGTTCGCGGCCTTTGCGCCAATGATCCTGATTGGCTGGATCGGTGTTTTGGTCACACCGCTGTCGATCATCGCAATCACAGCGATTTACGCGCTTGAGGTGCTGGTGAGCTTTATTCAGGCTTACGTCTTTACGATCCTGACCTGCGTCTATCTGAAGGACGCGCTTCATCCGCATCATTGATGGTGGGCAGGATTGCCCACCCTACCGAAACAACCGCGGGTTCGCCCGCAAAAGAGACAACTGACATTCCATCGTAAGGAGAAATCAAATGGAAGGTGACGTCGTACAAATGGGTGCATACATCGGTGCTGGTCTGGCCTGTACAGGCATGGGCGGTGCTGCTGTGGGTGTGGGCCACGTTGTTGGGAACTTCCTGTCGGGCGCCCTGCGCAACCCGTCAGCAGCCGGTGGCCAGACCGCAACCATGTTCATCGGTATTGCGTTCTCGGAAGCGCTGGGGATCTTCTCGTTCCTCGTTGCCCTTCTGCTGATGTTCGCTGTCTAAACCTGACGGAAGCTAATCCTTACGCAGGGGTGAAAGGCGGGGCCTTTCACCCTCAGTAATCGGAAGTTCCCAAGGAGGACGCGACAATGGCGAGCGAAACGCATGATGCAGCCGGCACAGCCAGCGCCTGTGTAGACGCAGGTGGTGGGGCCATTGGCATGCCGCAGCTCTGCGGCGAATGGATGGGCAATCAGGTCTTCTGGCTGGTGATTACGCTCATCGTGATCTTTTTCATCCTGTCGCGCATTGCGCTGCCGCGGATTGCGGCGGTTCTGTCCGAGCGTCAGGGGACCATTACGAATGACCTGGCCGCTGCCGAAGATTTGAAGGTCAAGGCGCAGGAGGCCGAAGAGGCCTATCACAAGGCGCTGGCGGATGCCCGTGCCGAGGCGCAGAACATCGTGGCCGAAACGAAGGCCGAGATCAGAGCCGAACTGGACGTGGCCACCGCCAAGGCGGATGCCGAGATTGCCGCCAAGGCAGCCGAAGGTGAAAAGGCGATTGCCGAAATCCGTGCCAATGCGCTGGAAAGCGTTAAGGATGTGGCCAAGGATACGGCCAAGGAACTGATCTCTGCCATGGGCGTGAAAGCCGATGCGCGGTCGATCACGTCCTCTGTGACAGCGAAGTTGAAAGGGTAATCACCATGAAACAGTTGATTGCCACACTTATTGCCGTGAGCGCCGCCAGCCCTGCGTTGGCCGCCAAAGGCCCGTTCTTTTCGCTGAGCAACACGAATTTCGTGGTGCTGATTTCCTTCCTGTTGTTCATCGCAGTGCTGCTCTATCTCAAGGTGCCATCCCTGCTCGGTGGTATGCTTGATAAACGCGCCGAGGGTATCAAGGCCGAGCTGGATGAAGCCCGCGCCCTGCGCGAAGAGGCGCAGAGCCTTTTGGCGAGCTATGAGCGCAAACAGAAAGAAGTGCAGGAACAGGCGGACCGGATCGTGACGCAAGCCAAGGCGGAAGCCGCGGAAGCTGCGGAACAGGCGAAGAAAGACCTTGAAGTCTCTATTGCACGCCGTGTGAAAGCGGCTGAGGATCAGATTGCCTCGGCTGAGGCCAGCGCTGTGAAAGACGTGCGTGACCAGGCTGTTTCCGTTGCGGTATCTGTTGCCAAGGACGTCGTGGCCAAGAACATGACGGCGACCGCGGGCAAGTCGCTGATCGATGATGCGATTGCTGAGGTCGAGGCCAAGCTGCACTGAGCACCAGCAGGGAAATCCTTGTACTCTGAAAATGTAGAGCCCGGGCGATTTGCCCGGGCTTTTTTAAGCTGGTTCAGGTGCGGTCACGGCATCAAGACCGACCTGTCCCATATGCGCCTTGATCACATCGACCATGCTGCGCCGTGCGGATTTGGCAAAATGGGATGGCAGCGATCCCAGCTCTTTGTCCCGCGCCACAACAGTGATGCGCCGCGATAGACCCGCAACAGGAAGAGGGCGCACCTGCAGCGGCATTTGTTCGACAAACCCATCCATCAAGAGGCTCGGTGTCAGAAGCGTAAAGCCAAGCCCCTGGGCTACACATGAGGTGACCATGCTGGATCGGTCCGCCTGAATAACGCGTGGAATGTTCAGTTTGAGCCGCCGTAGATGCTGTTCGGTCTGACGCCCGACGCTTGTCGTATCCGCAAAGCGCACAAGAGGAAGCGTGGTCAGAATGTCGTCCAGCCGATCCTGTGGCCCGGCATAATCTCCGGGCAGTACAAGTAGGAAGGCCTCTTGTAGCACAGAGTGTCGTTCCAGCCCGTCCATGTCGTAAAAGGGATTGGAGCTTATCACGATATCGGCCTGTTTGGTGCGCAAAAGCGTTTCATGGTCGCCGCTTTGACCGGCACGCAATGTCATGTCTTCGACCCCGAACGTGTCCTTGGCAAGCTTGACCAGTGGCACGGTCAGAGTGGTCGCGATGGAAGCCAGCATGCCCACACGCAGCCGGCTGATCGGGTGTGGCCCCTGATGGCGCATTTCTGAGGAAAGATCGGCGACAGCATTCAGCACCCGGGCTGCATGGTGGAACATAAGTTCACCGGTTTGCGTCGGCTTCAACGGGCGCGTGGTGCGGTCCACCAACGTAGTGCCATAGGCGCGTTCGAGATTGGCGATATGCTGTGATGCCGCCGATTGAGTCATCCCGACAAGATGGGCAGCGGCGGTCATCTGACCCGTTTCGACCAAGGCGACATAAACCTCCATGGCTTTCAAAAGGTTGGTGTCGGTGGACATGCGTTTGGACATTGATGCGCTCCGTCTTGGTGGAAGTATTAGAAATACTAATGATGCAATCTGTCAATTGACCGATCAGAGCAGCGGAGCGCAGGCTATACGCGGGAGGATGTGATGTGACAGGATCGTCCAATGCATCGCGGAAACGTCGTAGGCCGGAACGCCCGGTTCAACCGCGTGCGCCCTATGTGACGCGCGCGATCGGGCCATTGCCGGTGCTGAGCGAAGAAGGGCTGGCGCTGATCGAAACGAATGCGGATTGCATTCTGGCTGAGACTGGTATGGAGTTTCATGACGATCCTGAGATCCTCAAAATCTTTCGCGAAGCGGGCTGTGATGTAGACGGCACCCGTGTACGGTTCGCGCCGGGGTTTTGTCGCAAGACCATTCAGGCGACGGCGCCACCACTGGTCAACCAGCAGGCTCGCAATCCGGAAAATTCAGTTCAGATGGGCGGGATGGCAACAGTGCTTTGCCCGTCCTGGGGGCCACCTTTTGTGCATGATCTGGATCGGGGGCGGCGCTATGCGAGTTACGACGATTTTGTCACGCTGGTGAAGCTGCATCAGACCATTCCATGGTTGCATCATTCTGGCGGAGTTGTCTGTGAGCCGGTGGATTTGCCGGCCAGCACGCGGCATCTGGATATGCTTTATGCGCATATACGCCACTCGGACCGGCCCTTTATGGGGGCCTTTATCGGGGCAGAGCGGGCGGGCCACGCGATTGACATGGCGCGGATTGTGTTTGGCGACAGAATGGACGCCGATCCGGTGCTCTATTGCGTGTCCAACACCAATGCGCCGCTGGTTATGGATGCCAATATGTCGGGCGCTTTGAAAACCTACGCCCACGCGGGGCAACCCGTGGCTTGCACGCCTTGGGTTCTGACAGGTGCAATGAGCCCTTGTACCGTGGCCGGAACCTTGGCGCAGGTGCTGGCCGAAGCCATGGCGTGCCTGGCGCTTGTGCAACTCATAAAACCCGGCGCGCCGTGTCTGATGGGGTCATTTGCCTCAACCATGTCGATGCAATCGGGCGCGCCGACCTTTGGCACGCCGGAAGCGGGTCAGATGGTGCTGGCCGCCGGGCAACTGGCGCGGCGGTTGGGTGTGCCGCTTCACACCGTGGGCACGCTTTCGGCGTCCAAGCTGCCCGATGCACAAAGCCAGCAAGAGGCGACCTGGGGCCTCATTATGTCGATGTTTGCGGGGGCCAACCTGATCAATCACGCCACGGGCTGGCTGGAGGGGGGCTGGTGACAAGTTTTGAGAAAACCATGCTGGATGCCGACCTCTGTGGCAAGCTGATGCGGTTCTTTGAAGGGATTGATCTGAGCGAGAACGCGCAGGCGATGACGGCAATCGCTGACACCGGGCCGGGTCAGCATTTCCTGGGGTCGGATCATACGCAAGCCAATTTTCTCACGGCACTCTTCCGGCCAGAGACGCCCGACAACAATTCCTATGAGCAATGGGCCGCAGCCGGGGAATTGGATGCAAGCCAGCGGGCTAATGCACTTTGGAAAGAACATCTGGAGGCTTATGAGGACCCGGGTCTTGATCCCGCAGTGGACGAAGAATTGCAGGCCTATATGGCAAAAACCAAGGAACAGATCGGCGAGGCCGCGTATTTCTGATGGTGCTGGTTGGAGGAAATTTCTTGCAAGAAATTTGGCTAGAAAATTTGAATTTTCTAGCGCAGTGGGACCGGTGGATTGGCTGAGGTGGTGATCATCGGCGGTGGGGCCAATGGGCTCAGTCTGGCCTATCATCTGGCCCGGCGTGGCGTGTGCGATGTTGTGCTTTTGGAGCGCAACAGCCTGACCTCTGGAACGAGCTGGCACGCGGCGGGGATTGTCGGGCCGCTCAGGGCGACACCCAATATGACGCGGCTGGCGATGGAGGCGCTGACGCTCTTTCCGACGCTTGAGGATGAGACAGGCATGGCCACGGGGTATAGGCGCACCGGGGGATATTGGCTGGCGCGGGTGTCAGAGCGGATGGATGAGCTTCACCGGATTGCCGCTCTGGGGCGGCTGTCGGGGTTGTCGCCTGCGATCATTGAGCCAGGCGCGGCGGACATGCCGGGGCTGGATCTCAGCACCCATGTGGGCGTGATGTCTGTTCCGGAAGATGGCAATGTGAACCCTGTGGATCTTTGCATGGCATATGCACGTGCGGCCAAGTCGCGGGGCGTGGACATTCGCGAGGGTGTTGCGGTGGAACGCGTCGTGACAAAAACGGGTCGTGTGACAGGGGTCCAGCTTGCCGATGGCTCGGTCATTGAGGCTGATCAAGTGGCGATTTGTGCCGGGGCGTGGTCCAAGCCGCTGGCGGCGAGTGCCGGGCTGCACCTGCCACTGCAAGCGGTAGAGCATATGTATGTGGTGACGGAGCCTATGCCGGATTTGCCCGATCCTTTTCCGGTCATCCGCGATCTGGATACAGGCATTTACATCAAGGGCGATGCAGGCAAGCTGGTCATTGGCGGGTTTGAGCCCCACGCCAAATGCTGGGATGCGTTTGGACCTGAGGGGGACCGCCCGTTTCTGGAACTGGCAGAGGATTGGGATCAGTTTGGGCCATTCATGCAGGCCGCTCTGGACCTGATGCCGAGACTGGAGCAGTTGGGCGTTCAGCATTTCATGAACGGGCCGGAGAGTTTTACCCATGACACACGGCCACTGATTGGGCCAGCGCCAGAGGTCGCGGGGCTCTTTGTGGCGGCGGGGATGAATTCGGTGGGCGTTATGTCTTCGGCAGGTATCGGGCGGCTGTTGGCGGGCTGGATGAGCGAGGGCGCGCCGGAGTGGGATGCATGGGAGGTTGATGTGGCGCGTGTCGATCCACGGGCGGCGGATGCGGCGCATATGTCGGCACGGATGGAAGAGGCGGTGGCTGATCTCTTTGCGCTTCATTGGCCCTACAAACAACCCGAGGCGGGGCGTGGGATGCGGTGTTCGGCGTTGCATGACCGTTGGGCTGCGCACGGCGCTGTGTTCGGTCAGACCGCCGGATGGGAGCGCGGGCTTTGGTATGCGCGCGCGGAGTCCGAGCGCGATTTGCCCTATGCGGTGGGGGCGCAGCCGTGGTGGGGGATGGCCGCCCGTGAAGCGGCAGAGATGGCGCAGGGCGTGGTATTGCTCGATTTGTCGCCCTTTACCAAGGTTGAGATCAAAGGCCCCGACGTCTTGGGCTTTCTCAATATGCACGCAGCGGCGCAGATGGATGTGCCCGTTGGCAAAGCAGTCTATACGCCCATCCTGAACGACGGGGGTGGCATAGAGGCGGATGTGACCATCACGCGGCTGGCATTGGATCGGTTCTGGCTGGTGTCAGGCGCTGCGACGCGGTGGCGGGACATGGCGCTTTTGCGCGCACGCGCGGTGGGCTGGGAAGTGCAGATTGCGGATCAATCCGAAACCGAAGTTGTCATTGGCGTAATGGGCGCTGGGTCTCGTCGCTTGCTTGCCCATGTGTCAGATGCTGATTGGCAGGGGTTTGGGTTTGGCACCGCGCGGGAGGTTTTGGTCTCGGGCGCGCCCTGTCTCGCCACACGTCTCAGCTTTGTGGGCGAGTTGGGATGGGAACTCTCGATCCCAAGCGGCAAAGCAGGTCAGGTATTCGACGCCCTCATCGTTGCTGGGGCCAAACCCATGGGGCACTACGCGCTGGATGGCTGTCGCATTGAGAAAGGCTTCAAACATTGGGGGCATGATATTGGGCCAGATGTTACGCCGCTTGAGGCGGGCTTGGATTTTACCATCGACTGGTCCAAGGACTTTACCGGCAAAACGGCACTGGAGACGCAAAAGGCCCATGGTGTCGCTCAACAGCTCGCCCTCTTTCAGGTCGAAGGCAGCCCGCTTCTGCTGCATGACGAACCGATCTGGAGTGGCGGTTGCGTGGTAGGCCTGACCACCTCAGGCGGACGGGGGCCGCGCACTGGGTTGGACCTCTGCTTTGGCATGATTGAGCGCACGGCGGAGGGACCGTTTGAGATCGAAGTTGCCAACCTGCGCTTTACCGCAAAGCGGCTCAGGCGTCCGCCGTATGACCCGGATGGCAAAAGGATGCGGGCATGAGTGACGCGCAAGTCATCATCATTGGCGGCGGGGCGATGGGCTGTTCGCTACTCTACCATCTGGTCAAAGAGGGCTGGCGGGATGTGCTCTTGCTGGAGAAGAACGACCTCACCCATGGCTCGACCTGGCATGCGGCGGGGCTTTGCACGCATTTTGCCCATAACGCCCCCATCCAAGAGCTGCGTGCCACATCAGTGCGGCTATACCGGGACATCCTGCCTGAAGAGACCGGGCAATCCTGTGGTTTTCACCCGTCTGGAGCCATGCGAATCACGCGCAATCCCGAACGGATGGATGAATTTCGTCATGTGGCTGGTCTGTCGGCCTTCACGGGGTATCCGCTGGACATCCTGACGCCGGAGCGGATTGTTGAACTTCACCCTTTGACGCAGCTCGACGGGCTGATTGGCGGGATTTACGAGCCTGACGACGGCCATGTAGACCCGAGCCTCGCCACCAACGCGATGGCGCAGATAGCGGTTCAGGGCGGCGGTACAATCAAACGGTACTGCCCGGTGCGCGCGATCAGGCGCGAGGACAGTCTATGGGTCGTGGAGACCGAGAAGGGCACGTTTCAAGCTGAGCATGTTGTCAACGCGGCAGGGACCTGGGGCTTTGAGATTGGCCAGATGATGGGGGTCAACGTGCCCTCGGTACCGGTGCTGCACCAGTATCTGGTGACCGACAAGGTGGAGGCTGTGGCTGAGCGACAAGCGCAAGGATTGCCAGAGTTGCCGATCATCCGCGATCCCGAGGAAAGCTGGTATGTGCGACAGGAACGGGATGGGTTGATCCTGGGGCCGTATGAACGCGAGGCGCAGGTCTGGTCGCCCGATGGGGTGCCGGAGGAGTTTGGTGCCGACCTCATGCCGCCTGATCTAGACCGCGTGGAACATATCATCGCGGCGGCCATGGCGCGCATTCCTGCGCTGGGTGAGGGTGGTGTGAAAACCGTCATCAACGGGCCGATCACCTTTAGCCCGGATGCCAACCCTCTGATTGGTCCAGCACATGGGGTCGAGAATGCCTGGCTGCTGACGGGATCCTCCATGGGGGTGATGGAAGGCGGCGGCGCGGGCAAGTTTCTGTCCCATTGGATGACCCATGGCGCGCCGCCGATGGATGCCTTGGCCGTGGACCCGCGCCGGTTTGGCAAATGGGCGGACCGAGACTATCGCATTGCCAAGGCGGTGGAGTGTTTCGGGCTTCAATTTGGGGTGCACTATCCGCATGAAGAACGTCCTGCGGGGCGGGACCTTCGCAAGTCTCCGCTGCATGATCTGATGATCGAACGTGGCGCTGTGATGGGCGCGGCCTATGGTTGGGAGCGGCCCAACTGGTTTGCGGATGCGCCGGGCGCAGAGGCAGAGGAAACATTCCGCCGGGCCAACTGGTTTGCCCCTGTGGGACAGGAATGCAAGGCCGTCGCAGAACGCGTGGCGTTGGCCGATCTGTCGGTGTTTTCCAAGTTTGAAGTCACCGGGCCGGATGCGCAGCTTTTTGTGGATCAGCTTGGGACCAACCGCGCGCCCAAGCCGGGGCGCATCGGGTTGACCCATGCGCTGACCCCGACGGGCGGTGTCTTGGCGGAGTTTTCCGTTGCGGCGCTGAGCCAGACACAAGCCTACCTCACCTCGGCGGCGGCGGCAGAAGAGATGGATTTCGATCTGCTCCGCGCCCGGGCCAGAGGGATGGATGTTGAGATCGTCAACCGGACAGAGGATTTGGCGGTCATTGGTCTCATGGGCCCAAAATCGCGGGACGTTCTGGCGGCGCTGACAGATGACGATCTGGGCCTGTGGCTGAGCGTACAGGAGATCACCGTGGCGGGTGTTCCGGTGCGGGCGCTGCGCGTGTCTTATGTCGGCGAGCTTGGGTGGGAGCTGCATGTTGCGCGCGACCATGCGATGGCCCTGTTCGAGACTCTGGAAACAGCGGGTCAGCCGTATGACATTGGCCTCTACGGGGCCTATGCCGCCAATGCGATGCGGCTTGAGAAGGGATATCGCGCCTGGGGCAGTGACCTGACCACTGAGCGCAGCCCGCTGGAGGCGGCGCTGGGATATCTGGTGCGCCCTGCGGGGCGCGACTTTGTGGGCCGTGATGCGATGCTGGCACGGCAGGGTAACGCACCCTGGGACATGGTCCTGCTTGAGATTGAGGGAGGCGACGTGGACCCGTTTCATGCCCATAGCCTGTGGCAGGGCGCGCGCAGTGTCGGCGTCGTGACCTCGGGGGCGTATGGCCACCGCACCAGCAAGGTTCTGGCGCTGGCCTATCTGCGTGATGCCTCGGCGCGGGATGGTTTGAGCGTGGAAATTCTTGGGCAAAGGCGCGCGGCGCGTATTCAGGACTGTGCGCCCTATGACCCTGACAATGAAAGGATGAAACAATGATCAAAACCGATTGGTCGATTGAGGCCACTGCCGCGCGGCGGGCGCAATACTACGCCGCTTCGCAGTCAAAATTCGTTCCTTTCAAAGAGCCGATGGTCTTCAAACGCGGATCGATGCAATACCTCTGGGATGCCGAGGATCGCAAATACATCGACCTTCTAGGCATGAATGTCTGTATCTCGGTAGGCCATTCGCACCCTGATGTGGTCAAAGCGGCAACCGAGCAGGCGCAGACACTGACCCATTGCACCACGATGTTCTATCACCCAACGCCCGCCCATCTGGCCGAAGAACTGGCGGCGACCATGCCCAAGGAGGAAGAGTGGGTTGTGCATTTCACCAATTCCGGCGCCGAGGCGATTGATCTGGCGATGACCATGGCGCGAACCTATACGGGCAACCTTGACCTTCTGGCGCTGCGCACGTCCTACCATGGCCCCACAGCGGCGGCGCAGTCCGTGACGGGAATTGCAGGCTGGCGGCATCCGGGCATGCCGGGGCATGTGGCGTTTGTGCCCGAGCCTAACCAGTATCGCGGGATTTTTGGTGAGAATGCGGGGGCTGCGTCTTATCTCGATGAGATTGAGCGCGCGATTGCCACCGCGACTACTGGCAAGGTCGCGGGCATGCTTGTGGAAAGCGTGCAGGGCTATGGCGGGATCATTGAGATGCCCAAGGGATATATGTCAGGAGCCGCCGAACGTGTGCGCGCGGCGGGCGGGCTTTACATTGCTGATGAGGTGCAGTCGGGCTTTGGTCGCACGGGCGACCACATGTGGGGCTTTGAGGCCGATGGGGTGGTGCCGGACGTCGTGGTGATGGCCAAGGGGATCGGCAACGGGTTCCCTTTGGGAGCCGTTGTGGCGAAGAAGGCTGTTGCCGCACCGATGGCCGAGAAGTTCATGTTCCACACCTATGGGGCCAATCCCACAAGCTGCGCCGCGGGCCGGGCTGTGCTTGAGGTGATCCGGCGCGACAAGGTGCAGGAGAATGCGCGGGAGGTGGGCGCAGCGCTTCTGGAGCGGCTTCACGGGTTGAAAGACAAACATGCCGCCATCGGGGATGTGCGCGGCCGGGGTTTGATGCTGGCCATTGAGATGGTGAAGGACCGCAAGACCAAGGAACCTGATGAAGATGTCACAGCGGCGGTGTTTGAAAAGACCCGCGACGCTGGGCTGATCCTGTCAAAATCCGGGCCGCACCGGTCCTGCCTGCGGATGGTGCCGCCGATGTGTTTGTCGTTGCAGGATGTGGACAAGGTGGCTGAAGGGCTGGATGCGGCATTTCGGTCGGCTGCAACGTAAAGACGGCCAAGATCATGCAGGGCGAGGCGCGGCAATCCAGCGTTTTAGGCCAAGTGCAGGATGTTCCACAGCATGCCAGGACAACACGGCGCAGAAAACCGCCAAAGGCAGTGCAAAGATCACATTCGAAAGTGGATCGGAGAAGCCCAAGGCAAAGCCGGTCTGTTGAAGTGGGAATGCGTAAATATAAGTCCCGTAAGAATAATCCCCCAGACGATTGTAAGCCTTCAGCTTTGGCAGGGAGGCAAAGCCTAACAGGATGCTGCCATAGCTAAGCGCGACGATTAGCATAGGCAAAAAGAGCTCAGTATTGCGAAGGAGGGTTGTGAGGACAGCCAGGACTGCGACCAACCAAAACGTGAGTGGTACATATGCGCGCCAGACATAGACCGTCATGCCGATTACAAAGGGCAGGCCGAGGTACAAGGTGGTTTCAAAACGTGTGCCTAAATCCATGCTTGCCTTGATGCCAAGCGCTGCTGCGAAGAGGCTCAGCACGATGAGAAATATGCGTGGGCCTGAAAAAAGACCCATCACACCGCATATCAGAACAAACCCATAGCAAATTACCTCGTATGACAAGGTCCAGAGTGAGCTGTTGACAATTGGGCTGAACGGGTGGCTCTCAAACACACCGGGCAAGTTAGGCGCAGAAAAGAAGAGCAGCAGATTGCGTAGCAGGTAAGACAGGCCCTCTGACCAGAAAGTAAGATCACGGGTCATAGTGACCCAAAGTCCGGCCGCCAGAACTGTAAGTGTCAGCATCACCAAAAGTGCAGGAAAAATGCGCAGTACACGGTTTGTGACAAACGAGACCAGGCTTCGGCTTCGGTCGAAACTTTGGGTGATGAAAAATCCAGATACGGCAAAAAAGATGAGTACGCAGGCATCCCCTAGTGTCACTCCTTTGAGTGTGCCTTCTAAAATCTGCGGGGCATCAGGCCCCCCGGTGACAGGAATGGAATGGGAGACCAAGACACCTAATGCGGCCAGCATGCGCAACAGGTTGAAATTATTGTCGCGCCCCCCAGATTGATCGGCAACAGTGGTCCAAACACCGAACCCCATACGCAAACTCCAAACATCAATTACAAATCGACTTTTTCAAAAAAACCGTCGGCCAAAGCAGTCGGCCTTCAATTTATATAGGGCGCAGAGAACTGTTGGCCATGGTGCTCAGCAGACTGATGGCGAGATGAACAAATGAAAGGGGGCCGTTGGTTCGGCCCCTCAGTCAGTCCTGCCGTGTGTGCGTGATTGTCAGTTTTGCTTGCAGAGGCGCGCCTGAGAAAGACGGGTGTCTGCTATGCAACTTGGATGGGTCAATGATGCGGTGGAATATGCAAGCGCGATACAAAATACAAATAAGAACAAAGCCATAAAGATCATCACCTGCATATGTCGGGAAGATGAGTGACATGCTCGCAAGGCTTTGAAAGCTCCAGCGCGGTCATATGATCCTCCCACGTTCATTTTGTATAGGCGAAGTGATTCGAAGCGGTCAATAGAAACCGATTCGCGAAGTGTGAATTCGGTATTCGACACAGGTTTTTCATCGTTCTGCTAGGCCGTGCGAGGTTTGCACGCTTGCATCGCCGCGCGCGGCATTCGGGCGCGTTCGGCGAAATTGCTTGAGGCGGGTGCTGCGCCCGGCTAAGTCCATCCGTCAAAGGAGATCGGGCATGAGCCTCAACACATTCGGACATCTCTTTCGTGTTACGACATGGGGCGAAAGCCATGGGCCTGCTTTGGGTGCGACGGTGGATGGCTGCCCGCCCGGCGTGGCAGTGGATGAGGCGTTTCTCCAGACCTTTCTCGACAAGCGCCGCCCGGGTCAGAGCAAGTTCACCACGCAGCGCAAGGAAGCGGATGCGGTGAAGATCCTGTCGGGTGTGTTTGAGGGGCAAACGACCGGCACGCCCGTGCAGTTGATGATCGAGAACACCGATCAACGCAGCAAGGATTATGGCGACATTGCACAGACGTTCCGCCCCGGCCATGCCGATATCACCTATCACCAGAAGTACGGCATTCGGGACTATCGCGGTGGCGGGCGCAGCTCGGCGCGTGAAACGGCGGCGCGTGTGGCGGCTGGCGGGTTGGCGCGTGCGGCTCTGCGGGATCTGGCGCCGGGGCTTGAGATCAAGGGGTACATGACGCGTATGGGCGAGGTCGAGATTGACCGGGCGTGTATTGACTGGGCCGAGATTGATAGAAACGATTTCTTCTTGCCCGATGCCAAGGCGGTGCCGGACTGGGAAGCCTATCTTCAGGACATTCGCAAGGCGCAGAATTCCGTGGGTGCCGAGATTGAGGTTGTCTGTCGCGGCGCCCCTGCCGGGTTGGGTGCGCCCGTCTATGGCAAGTTGGATACCGATCTGGCTTCGGCCATGATGTCGATCAACGCGGTAAAAGGGGTTGAGATTGGCGAAGGCATGGCGGCTGCGCGTCTCAAGGGGACCGACAACGCCGATGAGATATTCATGGGTGCGAACGGGCCAGAATACAGTTCCAATCATGCGGGTGGAATTCTGGGCGGTATCTCGACCGGGCAGGATATTGTGGTTCGGTTTGCGGTGAAGCCCACCTCCTCGATCCTGACCCCGCGCAAATCCATCCGCATGGATGGCAGCGCGACCGAGGTGGTCACGAAGGGGCGGCATGATCCTTGTGTCGGCATTCGCGCTGTGCCGGTGGGCGAGGCGATGATGGCCTGCGTGATCCTGGATCATTTGCTCTTGCATCGAGGCCAGGTTGGCGATGGTCCGCGCGGTGTGATCGGGTAGGACACGGAATTTTCGGAAATTCCGACGCCTTCGGCGAGGTTATTTGCGACAAGAAAGAAGCAGGGTCTAGGTCGACTTGGCTTGCCTTGAAAGCTGCACTGCTAAAATGCCCAGCGTCACAATTGTGACACCTATGATGTCCCAGAGACGCAAAGTTTCACCAAGGATCAGCGCGGCAATCACCACACCGAGGAACGGGTTCAGGAAGTGGAACGTGGCCGCCTTGATCGCGCCGATGCGGTTGACCAGCCAGAACCAGACCAGCGTTGCGGCGAGACCGGGAACGAGCGTGGTATAAGCAAAGGCCGCGATGAGTTGCCAGGACCACGCGACCTCGATGGTTTCCGTTGCAACACCCACTGCGCCGAGTACAGCGCTTCCCACAAGCATCTGCAAGCCAACAATCATCAGGAAATTGCCACCCGACGTAGCGCCTCTGACCGACAGCGTGGCAAAGGTCAGCGCAATGACCCCCGCCACACAGAGACCAATGCCATAGAGATCTGCGCCGCCTTGCAGGCGCGAGCCCATGATGAGGCCGACGCCGATCACACCCGCGACGAGACCCACAAAGCCAAGTGCGCCGATGCGTTCTTTGAAGACAGCCCAACTGGCCAATCCAACCAGCAACGGCATGGTGGAGGCGATGATGGCCGCGAGTGAGGCTTCGACAGTTTGCATGGCGACGAAGTTGAGGCCGAGATAGAGCGCGTTCTGGCAGATGCCGAAAACAATCGTGGCGCGCCACTGTGCCGGAGTGAGCTGCCAAGTCTGTCCCAAAGCACGGGCGATGAGGACGCCGAGCAGGCCCGAGATCAAAAAGCGCAGGGCCAGCGCACTGACCGGGGGCGCTGCGGCGACGATGATCCGGGCAGAGGTGAAGGCGCTTGACCACATGACCGCAAAGGCCAGCCCCATCAAGATCGCACGCACATCCATGTCACAGGTCCAAAATCAAAAGGGCCGCCTCTGGGGCGACCCTTTCGGAAAACTCAGATGTTTACAAGATCAGCCGTTCACGCTGTCTTTCAGCGCTTTGGCGATGGTCATCTTGACGACCTTGTCAGCGTCCTTGTGGATCTGCTCGCCCGTGGCAGGATTGCGCACCATCCGCGCCGGACGTTCGCGGCAGTAGATTTTGCCGACACCTGGAAGTGTCACAGCACCACCGCCCGATACTTCGCGTGTGATGATCGAGATAAGTGAATCCAGCGCGCCGCTTGCGGATTTCTTGTCGCTGCCCATTTCCTCGGCCAGGGCCGTCACGAGCTGTGTCTTGGTCATTGGTTTTGCCATTTTCTGGTCTCCTTCAACTGCCCGTTTCTTGGGCCTCCTGCCGCAGATTTAACTGCATCTTGTGGGCGAACACAACAAATAGTGTAAGAAAATAAGGTTTTTCGGCGGGTTTTAGGGAGTTTTTCGGGAGTAAACTGCCCATCGAACTGAAGTTTGAGGCCTGAATGCGTTGAATCCCTCTTTCGCGCCAAATCTGCTCAGACAGCGAATCATGACGAAAAGCCTTGTTTTTCTAGGTTTGGCGCGTCGGCATGGCATCTACAGTGACCGGCAGATCACTTTCGTAGCGCGGCGCGTGCTGCGCGGTATTCGTGGCGATATGACGACATCGACCAGGAACATGCCATTCGCAAAAGTGATCCCATGGCGTTTTGGAGCAAGGACTGTATCGTCGGCGAAGTTTGACGAGAGAGGGCAGCAAAATGGCAACAGAGCCATTTGATCCGGCAACCACCAAAAGGCGTATCGCTGTGGTCGGTCCTGTGCCGCCCATCCGCAGCGGGGTTGCGCGCCACACCGCGGCTGTCGCCTTAGCATTGGCTAAAGACCCAGGCGTCGACCTCAAAATATGGTCCTTCTCGCGGCAATATCCCAAAAGGCTGTATCCAGGACAGTCGGAAAGAGTGCCTGATGGGAAATCACCGGACGGTTTGGATGTCATTTGGTCATTGGACGGGATCAACCCGTGGAGCTGGCGTAGAACTGCGCAGGAGATTTGTGCCTGGAACCCCGATCTGGTGGTTTTGCCTGCCTGGACATTCTTTCTTGCGCCAGCGCTGGGCTGGGTTGCCCGAAGGTTGCGGGGGGTCGGAATTGAATGCTGTGTGATTGTGCATAATGCGTTTGACCACGACGATCACACAGGGTCCGGCTGGAAGGCTCGGCTCAGCCTTTGGCAACTTGCGCAGGCCGATCGTTTTGTGACCCACAACGAGGCAATTGCACAGACGCTTTCAAATCATCGGCCTGACGTACCGATCCGCGTGTTTCCGCATCCGACCTTCGAGGATTTCCCGGATCCGAAGGGCACGCTCGCGCGAGAGGCGAAGTTGGAGCTTTTGTTCTTTGGTCTTGTGCGGCCGTATAAGGGACTCGATCTGGCGATAAAGGCGGTGGCGCGTAGCGCGCGACGCGATATACGCCTCACCGTTGCAGGGGAATTTTGGCAAGGCCAGGAGGAAACACGGCAAGATATCACCCGGCTTGGCCTGGAGGATCAGGTTGAGCTCATCCCGCGCCATGTCAGTGATGCGGAAACAGCAGAGCTTTTTAATCGGGCTGATGTTGTCCTGTTGCCCTACCGGTCTGTGACGGCATCTGGCGTGATACCAGTCGCGTATCGCTACGGCCGTGCGGTGATTGCCAGCGATTTGCCGGGGTTTTCGTCAGTGGTCATACACGGCGAGACGGGGTGGTTGATCCCCCCGAAGACGTTGACGCCCTCTCTGCCCAGATTGATGCGTTGGACCGACCCAAAGCCGATCTAGCGGGCGAAAAAGCACGGCAATTCAGTGCTGAATTGAGCTGGGAGCGATTTGCCAGGCTTCTGCTGGGCGAGGAGCAGTCCTTCACACTCAAAACAAATACAGATGCAGGGTGACGCGATCTCAAAGGCTGATGTGTCTTGAATTGCCCACTGCGGGCTTCTGTTTTAGCGTGCGACGCATTGAACGGGGAATAGTCGGGTGGCAAACGTGAAACGCCGATTGGCGAGATTTATACGCAGTAAGGTATCCAACCCGGAAGTGTACGGTTTGATGCGCAGCGCCATGTTGCTCTGGCAGCGTATACTGCGCAGGCCGGATGAGCCGGATTTGCGGTTGTTTGTGCGGATACCGGAACGTCCCGTTGAGCTTGTCCTCGACATAGGGGCCAATGGTGGACAGAGCGCGATGGCACTCTCTTTTTGCGCCCCAACGCGCAGATCCTGTCGTATGAGCCGCTCCCGATGCTGTGGCCAGAGCTGAAGCGGGTACGCCGGTTCATCGGCAAACGGTTTGATTTTCGGGGCTATGGTCTTGGGACATCTCAGGAACGGACAACGATCTATGTTCCGGTTGCCGGGCGTCTTCCGATTACGACGCGGGCGTCCTTGCTTGAGAATGAGGCGCAAGGTCAGTGTGCTCAGCTTGCCCTCGAAACCGGTTTAGAGACGTCGGTCAATCAGGTGGACATCGAAATTCGGCGTGGGGACGACGAAGGTCTCGCACCGCTTGCAATAAAGTTGGATGTCGAAGGAGCAGAGCGCGTGGTACTGGATGGTTTGACGGAAACGATCGACACGCATCGGCCTGTGATGCTGATCGAATACAGCGACTCCTTTGAGGCCTGCGCCGCGTATTTCTCAGAGCGGGATTACACGATCTATGTTGGCGAAGACCGAGGTGATGGCACCCTGATTTGCCCCGACCTGTCGACACGCAATTGGATCGCAGCACCCAATGAACATGCACATCTGTTTGCCGTCTGAACTTAGAGGCTACAAAAACGCCGTTTCATCAAAGCTGCGCAGTTTTCGTGAATGAATACGTTCCAGCGGCATCTGACTGAGGTGCTCCATGGCGCGGATGCCGATCATGAGATGGCGAGACACCTGGGTTTTGTAGAAGTCGGATGCCATGCCGGGCAGCTTCAGTTCGCCGTGCAGGGGTTTATCGGACACGCAAAGCAATGTGCCGTAGGGCACCCGGAAGCGAAAGCCGTTTGCCGCGATGGTGGCACTTTCCATATCCAGCGCAATAGCCCGTGACTGGCTGAGGCGCTGAACCGGCCCGGATTGATCGCGCAGCTCCCAGTTGCGGTTGTCAAAGCTGGCCACAGTTCCGGTGCGCATCACGCGTTTCAGGTCATACCCTTCAAGCTCTGTTTCCGAGGCGACGGCTTGTTCCAGGGCAATCTGAATTTCCGCCAGCGCGGGGATTGGCACCCACGCAGGCAAATCATCGTCAAGTACGCCGTCCTCGCGCAGGTAGGCATGAGCCAGCACGAAATCCCCGAGCGATTGCGAATTGCGTAAGCCTGCACAGTGGCCGACCATGATCCACGCATGTGGACGCAGCACCGCGATATGATCGGTGGCGGTTTTGGCATTCGACGGACCGACGCCGATATTAACCAAAGTAATTCCGCTGCCATCGGATCGGGTCAGGTGATAGCTTGGCATCTGCGGCAATTTTGATGTGGGTGCCAGCGGTGCATCTGGGTCGGTGATCATTGCATTGCCCGGGCCGACAAAGCTCTCATAGCCACTGTTCGGATCGGCCAGCATGTGGCGGGCATAGGCCTCAAACTCGGCCACGTAGAACTGATAGTTGGTGAACAGCACATGGTTCTGAAAATGGCCGGGATCTGTTGCGGTATAATGCGTCAGCCGCGCCAGAGAATAGTCCACCCGCTGTGCCGTAAACGGCGCAAGCGCCCCAGGCTGGTCATCGCTTGGAACAAAGGTTCCGTTGACGATGTCATCATTGGTGCTCGACAGCTCCGGCACATCGAAATAGTCACGCAAGGTGAAATCAGCAGCCCCTTGTTGCGGAACACTAAGGCCAGTGTCATTGGCAACAGCGAAATGCACAGGCATGGGCGTTTGCGAAATCTGAATGGTGACCGGCACGTCGTGATTGCACATCAAGAGGTCAATTTGTTGTTCCAGGTAATGCCGGAACAGACGCGGCCGCGTGATCGTCGTGGCGTAGGTGCCGGGCTCGGCCAGATGGCCAAAACTGAGACGGCTGTCGATCTTGGCAAAGCTGGTCGTGCTAAGGCGGATCTCGGGATAATAGGCACGCACACGACCCGACGGGCCATGCGGAGACATGGCGGATTTGAACTCTTCACAGAGAAACTGCGTCGCCTCATCATAAAGCGTGATGAGATGGGCAACAGCGGCTTTGGCATCGGAAAATGTCTTGGGTACAGAGGCGGGCGGTGTCCGCGCTGTGTCGGAGGGGGCATGAACCATAAAGGGACCTGATGTGATGCGGATGCAGGCGTACGTTGACACGGGCGCGGGCGGTGATCAAGTTGCCGGGGCGACGTGATCTTGGGGGATGTGCAAGATGGACTATGAAACGGTATCTGCCGAAGCCTTTGGTGCATCGCTCAGAGGTATTGGACTGAATATTCTGGTGCGGGATGTGACCGCGCAGGTGGCCTTTCTTGAGGATATCTTTCATCTGAAAGCGCATCGCGTGAGCCAGGATTTTGCCATTCTGACCTATTTCGGAGAGGTCATGCAGTTACATGCTGATCACACTTACAGTGCCAATCCTTTGTTGGGGCTATTACCGGAAGCAGGTGCGCGGGGCGCTGGTGCCGAGTTTCGTTTCTATCAAACGGACCCCGATGAGGCAGTGGTACGGGCCGAGGCGCGCGGGGCGTATATTTTGCAGGAACCGACGGACAAGCCGCACGGGCTGCGCGAGGCATACATCGTTTGTGAAAACGGCTATGCCTGGGTTCCGTCACGGCCGCTGGATTTGGAGTAATCAGGCATGAGTAAAACGCTGCTGTCCTTTGGACATGGGTATTCCGCACGCGCATTGGCGCGGCGTTTGGTGCCGCGAGGCTGGACGATCTACGGCACAACGCGGTCGGCGGATAAGGCGGATGTCTTGCGTGAGGAGGGCGTGCATCCTGTGGTGTGGCCCGGCGGTGATCTCAGCAAGGCTTTTAAAAGCGCCACGCATATCCTGATCTCCGCAGGGCCGGGGCAAGATGGCGACCCGGTGTTGAATGCCTGTCGCAACGAGATCACGGCGCTTGCCCCTCGGCTCGATTGGGCAGGGTACCTCTCAACAACCGGCGTTTATGGCGACCATCAGGGCGGCTGGGTCGATGAAAGCACACCGTTGACCCCGTCAACCCGACGCGGGCAGTTGCGGGTGGAGGCCGAGGCCGCATGGCAAGCCATCGAGGGCCTGCCGCTGCACATCTTTCGACTGGCTGGAATTTATGGCCCAGGGCGTGGTCCCTTCGCCAAAGTGCGGCAAGGCACAGCGCGGCGGATCGTGAAAGAAGGTCAGGTGTTCAGCCGCATTCACGTTGACGACATCGCGCAGGTTTTGGAAGCCTCTATAAACAAACCTAACCCGGGCACGGCGTACAATGTCTGTGACAACGACCCGGCTCCGCCTCAGGATGTCATTGGGTGTGCCGCTGAGTTGCTTGGTCTGCCTTTGCCGCCTGAAGTTGATTTTGAAACGGCGGATATGACGCCTATGGCGCGGTCGTTTTATGCGGAATCCAAACGCGTGGACAATACGCGGATCAAGGATGAGCTGGGCGTGGAACTGATCTATCCGGACTATCGGGCCGGTCTGCAGGCCTTGTTGAACAACGAGGGCTAGGGGCGTCGGCATAGGGAAGACGTTCGATCTTTTGATGATCGAACTTCCGCCACGACCCCATTGCATGACTTCATTTTATTTGGCCGCAATCCGTTGCTGGTGAGCATCAATTCCGGCCTGCTGTGGTTTTGCACCGGTAATCTTGCGCAGCATTGGGGCCAGCCGGGGGTGCCTGAAGACAAAACCATAGTTCTGCAATCGTGATGGGACGACGCGTTGACCGCCTAGCATTGTCTCACGCGCCATATCTCCAAGAAGGGTGGCAAGTATCCAATGTGGCGCTTTCAGAAAAACCGGGCGTTTCAAGACTTTTGCCAGGGCGTTTGTGAATTCCACATTGCGGACCGGATGCGGCGCGGTTGCGTTTATGGGACCTTCGATAGCCTTGTTCGCAATCGCAAATGCGATCACGCGGACAAGGTCGTCCTGTTCGATCCACGACATCCATTGTTGTCCGTCGCCCATGACACACCCGCCACCAAATTCAAATGGGGTGAGCAGTTTGGCCAAGATGCCGCCGTCGACGCCAAGAACAAGTCCGATGCGGAGCCGGACAATACGCACGCTATATTGGATGGCCTGAGTTGCGGCACGTTCCCATGCCTCGCACACGTCATGAACAAAAGCCGGTGTTGAGCCTGCCTGTTCCGACAGCTCTTCGTTGCCGCGCAATCCATACCATCCAATGGCCGATCCATTGACCAAGCATTTGGGTTTGCTTTCCAGCCTTTGGATCAATTTGTTCAGTCCGTCGGTCATATCAACTCGGGACTGGATGATTTTGGCACGTTTCTTCCTGGTCCAAGGGCCATTTGCGATGGGTTCGCCAGCAAGGTTTACGATGGCATCAAAATGATCCGCGTTGTGAACCTGATCAAGGTCGGCGATGACGCGCACGGGATGAGACAGCATGTCCGCTTTTTTAGGATTGCGTGTGACAACGGTTACGAAATGACCTGCTGCGACCAATGCCTCGACCAATCGTTGACCTATAAAACCTGTGCCTCCGGTAACCAGGATATGCTGGCGTGGAGGTAAGGCGGCCACCAATTCTGCCGGATCACCCCGCTTCAGACGGTCACTTCGGGACGCGGCAAGCAAATCACGCGCGCTAAAGAGACCGACACCTATCGCGGACAATGTCGCCATGACGCTCCACCAGCCGTAGTTCACGAAGACAAAGCCAGTTGGCAGAGAGGACCAAGCCAAAAGGTAAGGCGCGGCCAATGCCAGAATGGCGCCGTAGTTCAACGCCAGAAGCGTGTGATTGATCCGCTCACTGCCGGGCAGTTTGCGGGTCATGTCCTCTTCGACAAAATCCCAAAGGGTGATCATGACTTCAACGGCAAGGATCAAAGTCAGCGCTATGGCGAATGCGCCGTGGGGCTCCAACCAGGCAAAGCAAAGGAAGATCACCGCATAAAAGAAGTTGCGGACTCCGTGCAGGCGCAGTTCGGTTTTCTGAGACGCGCGCCAGGCAAGGCGCTCGCTGCCCTCGTGGTGCACGAGCGTGTCGAATGCGCCCATAACAACCTGAATTGAAATCAGTGTCCAAAGGATGGGGTTGTCCATGATTAGTCCTCCATATCTGAAAATATTGCGTCCTGATGGATCAGCTCGCCAAACAGCTTGCTCTGAAGACTGAGGGAAAAGAGAAACCGGCCATCACCGAGGCCTTGATGTGTGATGGTCAACGCACCGGGGCGAAGCCATGCAGGGAGCCGTAGTTTTCTGGTGCCGAGTTGCAGGAAGTAGTGGTCGCTTTCGAAACAGAGACGGTCCTGACCTGTGCGGACACGAAGCGCCATGCCGATGCCTGCGCCAACATATTCCTCAATCCCGGTGGGGCCCGCAAAGCGTTTGGAGCTATGGATGACCTGCGGAAAGCCAGAGGCGCGCCCATATTGCCGTATCCAAAACTGGCCGCTTCCGGCTTGATCTTCGGTCACTGAAACCACGGCAGGTTGGTTCACCGAAGACATGTCATAAGGCAGGGGACCGCCAACCAGTCTGGCAATCTGAGCCAATAACCGCCCCGCCAGATTCATCCGCATGGAAACGACCTTTCCCTGGTAGACGATGCTTTCTCCACCGGACAGTCGTTTGCCAAATCGCGCGCGCACCTTGCACGGCAACGCGTTCCAACTTTGCTTGCCAACCAGACTCCTAAAACGGTGATCAGGATGAACCTGTGGGTGACTGCAGAGGGTAGTATGTTCCATTTTGCACCTTGTACTGACTTGTCGGTTGTTTCTGTATAAAGAGAAATAAATGTCCAAATTTTTTTGACCGGCTATTCGGTCTTCTTGCTTCCGATTTTGAGTAAGGCGAGAACCTTGTCGCCCATTTTCATGAGCATTGAGAGTTTGGATTTTGGGACGTTCAACATCTGGTCAGACCAACGATCAGCGGTCACCAAAAAATCGTGCATTTCCTGCATTCGGCTTAGGGCAACAGGATGCAACCCGGGTTCATCGACGGCCTGCTTCACGCAAATGTCTATCGCACGCATGGCTGGATCGATTTCACGCTCTTTGCGCCCTTTGGCGATCAGCATCGCCATTTCCCAGACGTCAGCCTCCGCCACAAAATGTTCGCGGCGGTCTCCCGCAACTGGCACGCGGCGGATCAAGCGCCAACCAACGAGCTCCTTCAACGAATTGGAGACGTTTGACCGGGCGATGCCCAACTCCTCTGATATCTGCTCGGCATTCATTGGGGCTTCGCTCAGAAAGAGCAGCGCATGGATTTGCGCGACCGAACGGTTCACGCCCCACTGACTGCCCATATCGCCCCAGTAGAGGATAAACTTCGATTTTGCAGAAGAATCGGTTATATCGGTAGTTTCTGTCATAACAGAAATAATAGACAAACAGACGAAAGAGTCAAGTAACTCCAAACCACCGGTCATCAATCATGCCAGGCCAAACGAAAAATCGCACCCGAATGGGTGCGATTGATCTAGCGTATGCGCGGCGTTTAGCGGCGGATACCGAGGCGCTTGATGAGGTCGGTGTAGCGCGCCTCTTCTTTCGCTTTGAGATAATCCAGCAGCTTGCGGCGCTGTGCGACCATTTTCAGAAGGCCACGGCGGCCGTGGTTGTCCTTCTTATGGGTCTTGAAATGTTCTGTCAGCGTGGTGATGCGTGAGGTCAGAATGGCAACCTGTACTTCGGGCGAACCTGTGTCGCCTTCCTTGGTTGCAAACTCTTTCATCACCTTGGCTTTTTCTTCGGCCGTGATCGACATCGGGATCTCCTTTTCGTCAAAGGGTTGAGGGCGCAAGCCGGGATGTCGTCCAGCAAGGTCCTATGGAGAACACCGCCATATCGGTGGCGGATGCGGGCGTATAGGAGATTCTCAAGAGGAAGGGAAGCCTAAACTTAACCCGTTAACGACCCTGCGGGATCACTTCATATCCTGGCTCTTCGGGTTCATCATCGACCATCTCGGGCGGAAAGCCGGGCGCGCGAATATCGAGACCGGTGGAATCTTCCAATCGGCGGATAATGTTGGGAGAAAGCTCTCTTGGCCCGTAACGTTCGATGCCATCATCAAAGATTTTCATCATCAACGGGTTCATCTCAAGCGGCACACCGGCGCGGTCGGCCACCTCTTGGAACAGGCCAATATCCTTCTTCACCAGATCCATGGTGAAAGAAATGTCCCGGCTGCCATTCAGAATGACCTGACTTTCGGTTTCATGCACGAAGGAAGTTCCAGAGCTGATCTTGAGCGCCTCATAAGTGGTGTTGAGGTCCATCCCCGCCGCTTTGGCCGTGACCAGCGCCTCGCAGCAGGTGATCAGGTTGGCCGTGGCCAGATAATTGGTGATCACCTTGAGCACAGAGGCACTGCCCAGATCACCAGTATGCAGGATGCGGCGGCCCATCTTGGTCAGGAACGGCAGGATCCGCTCAAACGTCTCGCGGTCACATCCCGCAAAAATCGAGATATTGCCGGTATCCGCCCGGTGACAGCCACCCGAAACCGGGCAATCCACCGCAGCACCACCTTTTTCAATCACCAAAGCGCCCAGCCGTTTGGCCTCGGCCTCATCCGTGGTGGACATCTCCATCCAGATTTTGCCAGGGCCGACCTCGGGCAGCATCTCTTGCATGACGGCGTCGGAGGCCGCAGGGCTTGGCAAACAGGTGATCACCGCGTCGCAGTTGCGCATCATCTGCGCCGGGCTTTCCCCGCGTTGCGCGCCCTTGGCAATCGCCGCATCGACAAGATCGGCATTCAGATCATGCACCATAAGGTCCACGCCGTTTCTCAACAGCGATCCGCTCAGCTTACCCCCCACATTGCCGAGGCCAATGAACCCTACTTTCATGATCGTCTCCTTTGGATCATCTACACGCTTCGCCACATCGTGGTCATGCGCAGCATCAGGTCTTGCCTGTCTGCGACATCCTCAGGTCGTCAATACCGGGAAAAGCCTATCGAACGCGCAACGTATCGCCGTAGGTGATCTTTGGCTCAAGTACGATCCGCTTGGGGTCTTGCGGGGTTTCAGACCCTGATCGCTCGATAATGATCTCGGCAGCGCGACGGCCAATTTCCAACCGACAAGAATCCATCGTGGCCAGTTCCTGTGGCAAGCCTCGCAACAGGTTCACCCCATTGAACCCGGCAAGGCCCATCTCTTTGGGGATATCGACGCCCTGCTCAATGAGATAGAGCAGCCCGCCCGCACCGATCAGATCGTTCGAATAATAGATAAAGTCGAGGTCTGGGCTTCGGTTCAGCACATCGCGCGTCATCTCGCGGCCTTTCGCCAGAGCGGATCCGCCCGAATAAAAATCGCTGTCTTCAATCTCGACACCCGCCTTGGCCAGGGTCTCAGTGAACCCTTCGAACCGTTTGCGCGCCCGGTGATCAAGCAACATCTTGGTGCCCAGAAAGGCGATATGCTCATACCCCGCCTTCAGGATCGCCTGCGCCATCTGTTGACCCGCTCGGCGATGCGAGATGCCCACAACCGAGTCTACCGGCGTGCCGTCCACATCCATGATCTCAACCACTGGTATGCCCGCGGCGCGCAGCATCGCTCGGCTCGCATCGGAATGTTCCAGCCCTGCGATGATCACACCAGAGGGGCGCCAGGAGAGCATTTCATAAAGAACCTGCTCTTCCTTTTCAGGCATATATCCGGTTATCCCCACCACAGGTTGAAGCCCGGTTTCGTCCAATATCTGACTAATCCCGGTCATCACCTCGGGGAAAACCATATTGGACATGGACGGAATGATGACCGCTACAAGGTTCACTCGTTGACTGGCAAGCGCCCCAGCGATCTTGTTGGGCACATAACCCAGAGTCTTGGCCGCCTCCAAAACCCGCGCGCGTGTGGCGTCCGAGACATCCCCGCGATTGCGTAACACGCGGCTTACAGTCATTTCCGACACGCCCGACGCCTCAGACACATCGCGGAGGGTCAGGGGGCGGTTGTCATGTTTGGTCACAATAAGGATGTCCCGATGGTTCTAGGGATAGCTGGGAAAAATGTTACCGCAATCACCATAACCAGCGCAACCACTGCTCCTTTGTGGCTGACAAGCCCAAGCCAAGCCGATATTCAAACCCGCAAGCGGCCCCGTGGCTCAACTGGATAGAGCAGCCCCCTCCTAAGGGGCAGGTTGCAGGTTCGAATCCTGCCGGGGTCGCCATTTTCTCGCAAAAAAATCCAGTCGGAAGGTTTTATGCCGCGTCTGGTAAATACGCTGTCACGGATCGCCGGCGACGCCGTAGCTGGGGGCGGCTGACGGGTCGATCGCTCTGTTAAGGTAATCGTTCATCTGTGGCTCATATGCTTGCCACAGGCTACGAAGTTTCTTGATCGGTCCATCGCCTTCCCAATCCACGCGCAGATCGACCAGGTAGAAGGGCATTTTGTCCGCTACGATAAGAGCTGCGGAATGAACCGAGCCTTCTTCTCCGCCTGCGGCCAGCCCGTTTTCAATGCCGCTGAGCAGACGTTCGGCCAAATGGGCAGATGGATCTGCCATGAATCCATCTGTGATGGCCTTTGCCACTGCGGTGGATGACAAAAGATTGCCCGCCGCGACACAGTGGGTGTCTTCGCTGATCGCGTTGGTTCCCAGAATATGCGCGCCAGTGAAATGCGCGGTTGTGCCCTTGGCATCTATCGCGGTCAGTTGGCGGTAGTCGATATTGTCCCGACCTTGCACGACGCTTGCGATGGCCTCGCTTGCGGAGTGCCCAGCCTCCAATGCGTCTAACACCAATGTCGCCAGATGCGGGTCGGTGATGTTCTGCGTGGCCACAGCCCCAACACCGGCGCGGGCGTGCGGGCAGCGGGAGCCGACCGAGATGGACGAGGTCGTAATGGCGACGCCAAATTGCCCGGTGCGCTGGCAATGTCCTGCGATGGAAAAGGTCATGTAATCGGCCGCCTTTGGTCAGGTCCCGTCGCCCAACCGGCGCGAGAGGTATTTCTGAAAGTCGTGGATTTCGCGTTCCAGCCAGCTCAGCGGGCCTGGGGCGGCTTGTGAGGCGGCTGATCCGGCGAAGATGCCTTCGACAACCTGACGATCTTCGGTGTTCACATGTTCAAAGAAGGTAACAAGATCGTCGATCCAGGCTTGGCGCTCATCCGCATATCCAAGGTCCGCATCCACTTCGGGCGCGATGGCCACGCCAAAACGGACATCGACTTGTCCAACACCTTTGGGGCGCAGGCTGAGATACCAAAGGTGATCCGGGGCAAGCACATACATATGCGTTGGAAACACGGTTGGCAGAACGGATGTGATGCGCCAGTCACCTTCCAAACGCTCATTATTGGGATGCGCATGCCCGTAGGTCGCGTTGCCGACCTTTTGGAATGTCTGGTAGGTGAACGCGTCGTGCACATCGTCGGGGAAGACCGTTTTTTCAACTGGAAACCATGCTCCAACAGTGGCCTTGTGGGCCACGGGCAAATGGTAACCTTCCATGAAGTTTTCGGTCAAAAGTTTCCAGTTCGTGTTCCAGACATGCTCTTCATGGACCACGGGCACATAGTGCTCCATGCCGTATCGCTCGACCACGTCGTGCAGGGGCGCAAGGCTATCCGCGACTGACGGCGCATCGGGGTTGAGCGTAACATAAATCCAGCCATTCCAGATTTCGGTGCGGATTTCTGGCAGGCAGATGGATTTTTTGTCGAAGCCTTCCGTGCGCTCCATATGGCCAGCGCCGATCAACTGCCCGGAGAGATCATAGGTCCAGGCGTGATAGGGGCAGACCACGCGACTGGTGCATCCCTTGCCCTCCAAAAGCTGCATCATTCGGTGGCGACACACATTCGAAAAGGTCTTTATCTCACCCGCCTTGTCACGGATCGTGAAGATCGGGTCGCCTGCGATGCTGAAAGTGATGTAGTCGCCCGGATTGGGGATTTCTGCGGCCAAGCCGGGGCATAGCCAGTCCTGCCGGAATATCGCGTCCGTTTCCCGCTCTGCAACCGCCTCGTCACGATAGAGCCTCGGATCGGCGCTCATCGCGCGTTCAAGAGGCCCGTTGGCTGTGAGCGCGAGTTGCTCGAGGAGAAGGGAGGCGGTCATCAGTTGAACCTCAGTCTGGGATCACAGCGGTCACTTCGATTTCAACCACCCATTCGGGTCGTGCAAGGGCAGGCACAACAAGACCGGTGGAACAGGGGTGCACCCCTTTGAGCCATTTGCCCATCTCCTGATAAACCTCCTCGCGGTACCGGATGTCAGTGAGATAGACCACGATACGGCACACGGCCTCCATCGTGGTTCCGGCCTCTTCCAGAAGCATCTGGATGTTCGCCATGGTTTTGGCGGTTTGCTTGGTCACGTCACCAACATGCAGGCTTTCGCGTGTTTCCAGATCCTGGCTGACCTGACCACGTAGAAAGACCATGGTGCCTTTGGCCACCACGCCCTGACTCAGGTCGTTGTCGAGGTTTTGTTCAGGATAGGTTTCTTTGGTGTTGAAGGGGCGAATGCGTTTGTGAAGCATGGGATCGTCCTGCGTATGGGTTTGGCCTAGTGCCGGGTGCCTTTGCCCCAGACGTTATCTGACAGTTCTGCCGCTTTGTGCGCAAATTCCAGCGGGCCTTGCCAGTCAAAATTGCGATAGACGGCGGCCAGTTGGGCAAAGGGTGGCGACTGCGCAAAGAGCTGGAACGTCAGGCGATGGCCGGCATAGTCCGAATTCAGCAGGTCTCGCGCAAGGCTAAGAAGGCGGCGGCGGTCGTCAGCCAACCAGTCGTCATTGATCGAATAGAACTTGTCCATCCACGGCTTGGTGTCCGCCGCGGCAAACGTTGCGGCGTCGGGTGTGACGCAAATCTGCCCGCCGCAGAGTTCGCGTGCGATATGCATCATGCGTGGCAGGTTGGTCAGGGCATGCACCCGACCGGACATCAGCATGGACTGGTTGGGCATCAACAGGCCATTGGGGCTTTTCTCAGCCGTGGCAATCGAGGCTGTCAGGAAGGCGTCAATGCCTTCGCGCCAGACGGCCAGTTCGCTCAGCTTCTCTTGCACGGCTTGCTGTTTGTCGAGCCCGGTCTGTTTCACGTTCCATAGCGCCGCACCGATGATGAGGTCGGCGTAGCTCAGCGTGCGCTGCACAAACGGGAAGGCGGAATACCGGTGCAGGGTGGTGCGGATGAAGGCGGCGGCGCGGGTATGCTGGTAGAACAGAACATCCTCCCAGGGGATCAGTACGTCGTCGAGGATCATCAGCGTGTCGATTTCGTCTACGCGGTTGGACAGAGGATAGTCGTTCGACCCTGCGCGACCGGCAAATCCGGTCCGGCAGATATGCTTCACTCCCGGTGCGTTCATTTTGACGATGCAGCCAAGCGCGTAGTCGCTGAGTTTGTCATTGCCCCAGTTCGCAATCGTGGGTTTCAGGAAGGCCTGATTGGAATAGGCCGCCGCGGTTTCATACTTCGCGCCACGAATGAAGATCCCGGCATCGGTTTCCTTGACCACATGCACCAGCATATCCGGGTCCTGATCCTGCGGCGCCTTGGAGCGGTCGCCTTTGGGGTCAGTGTTGGCCGAGACGTGGAACGGATCATCCTTGATGCATTGATGGATGTGCCGTTCGATGTTGGTGGCAAAACGCGGATCAATCTCGTTCAGGATGTCTTTGCCGTCCCAAAGTGACCACATCTCACCAATGGTCTCGTCGCCCATACGTGTGACCACACCGCCGATGTCGTTCATCACCAGATCAACGGCGTCGCGTTTGTCTTGCCAGTCCTGTTTTTCATACGGAAGACGCAGGCCTATGGCGAACCGTTCACCTTGCTCTTCATAAGTCATCGCGTCCTGGGTCTTGGGGTCGTGCTGCATGTCGTAGATGCGCGCACGGATATCGATCACCGGCTTGAACTGCGGGTGATTGCAGGGGTCATCGACGCGCTCTCCACCGATCCAGATTTCACGGCCATCATTGAGGGAGTCGCGGTAGTCGTTTCCAGTACGGATCATGGTGTCATCCTTTGGGTCAAAGCGGTCGCAGGGCTTGATAGGTGCGTTTGGAAAAGGCGAGTGGAGCGGCATCCTGGCTTATTGCGCGCGCCACGCGGCCTATGAAAATTCGGTGTGTGCCAGCATCATAACTTGTTTCGATATGACAATCGAAACTGGCCAGCGCTGACGATAAGAGCGGCGCAGTGGTTGCGGCCCTCTCCCATTCGGCACAAGAAAAATCGTAGGGTGTCACGTCGCCCGGGCGGCCGGCAAAACAATTTGCGATTTCGGTCTGATCATCGCCCAGCAGGTTCACGCAGAAGACACCATTTGCCTCAATCGCTGTTACGGACGGGCTGCGGCGGTTGATGCAAACGAGAACCAGAGGCGGCTCAGCCGAGACCGAGGAAAACGCACTGACTGTTACGCCGAAACGGCCTGAGGGGCCATCTGTTGTGACAACGGACACCTGTGTGGCGGCGCCGGCCATAGCGGCGATGAACCTGTCGGGGTTTTCGTGTGGCATCGGCGCATTGCGAAACATGGCTGTCATTGAGTCAGTCTCCTGTTTCACCAATCTGTAGCAAACCCCAGTCATTTTACAAAATTCATTGTATTTATTAAAGTATTAGCTTTTAACTAATGATATGCATCGCTTTACACTGCGACAGTTGGAATACCTGCTGACCTGCATTGACATGCGGTCTGTGGCAGGTGCCGCCGAAAAGCTCAGCGTGTCGCAGCCCACAATTTCCGTGGCCATAACCAAACTTGAAGAACAGCTTGGAGTGCAACTTCTTTTGCGTCATCCATCGCGCGGGGTGACGCCAACGGCTGCGGCAAACAAGATCTTGAATTTAGCCCGAAGCCTTCTCGCGCATGCCGCTGATCTTGAGCGGCAGACGATGGAGACTGGAAGCCACCTGGAAGGCGAGTTGCGATTGGGAAGCTTCAGCACACTGGCCCCGGCCGTCTTGCCGGGGTTGATCCAATCGTTGAGCCAGCAACACCCCGGGATTCAGTTGCATCTTCGCGAGGGGACACAGGATCATATGGTGGCTGCATTGCAAACCGGTCAGCTGGACCTCGCGCTGCTCTATGACATCAATTTACCAGAAGATATTCACAAGACTCCGCTTGCCACGCGTGCGCCCTACGCTGTCTTGGGGATGAATGACCCACTTGCCCAAAACGAGCAGGTCTCCCTTGCCGATCTGGCGAAGGCCCCTTTGATCCTTTTGGACGTCCCGCCCAGCCGAGAGTATTTTTTGGGCCTGTTCCGCAACGCAGGCTTGGAGCCAAGGATTGCCTACAGCACACCGTCCATCGAAATGGTGCGTGGCATGGTGGGATGCGGATTGGGCTATTCTTTGCTGGTTACACGACCCAAAGGCGACACCACATATGATGGGCACAACCTCGCCATTCGACCTTTGAAGGAAGATGTCGAACACAGCGCAATGGTTCTGGCGCGCCTTGCCACGTTGCGGCCCACCCGGCTTATGGCGCGCTTTGAACAGATCGCTTTGCAGGTCATTCAGTAAAACACTGGTCGCCTATGCGCCCGCTTTGGCAGGGCGTTGAACACATAGACCCACAGCCCAGTTCAAGAAAACTGAAAAAATTTCGCCACCTGAGAATAATTCCAACAGGTGGCGCGTCATACCATACAGAACGTCGGGTTGATCGACCACCTGCACAAAAAGGACATGCACCATGCGACTGAAAGCAATTTCGGCACTGACAGTTTTTACCACGGCCATAATTGTGGCCTTCGCGGACGGTCACAGTCCAGACCCTGGTCAAGTGACCCCAAATGCAATTGGCGGCGCAAGCCAAATAGAGAACCTGAACTTCCTCCTCGCCACCTAGTCACTCTATTTGACCTGTCTCACTTCAAGTCGAATTCAAAGAGAGAATTTTCACGCATTATTTTCATAGCAACGCTTTCCCTTCTGTTTGGTAACGAGTAACCGGTAGCCGCATTATTTCGCGGCTACCTTTTTTTCACACCATCAAATGGAATCATAAAGCCATATGAAAACAAATATTTAAATTACATGGCGCACCCGAACTCAGAGTGTATGCGGCGTGTTTTGTGCCAAAGATCTAGGTCGGTCGCGCCTGGTTTGATCACTGCACTGGGCGTCCAGATATCGAAAAAAGTCGGGTGGTAAGAATTATCTTGCCGCCTGATGCGTAAACCAGTCGAAACCCGAGTCCGGAGTGTGTAATGTCGAACCAGCAAGCACGCCAAATTCAAAGACACGCCCCGTGTCCGGCGCCGTTTGTGAACATCACTTCGGCGGCCATGTTCTGGCCTGTGCAACCGGTTCGGGACGTCTGTTTGGCACAAGATCTGAAAAAAGACCTGATTGCGATGCTGCCGCGCCTGCGTCGGTTTGCCCGGACGATGACGCGTTCTGTCACTGAGGCCGACGATCTGGTGCAAGACGCCTGCCTGCGCGCCCTGAGCCGGTCGGATCAGTGGGACCCTAGCCAGCCTTTGGATCGTTGGGTGTTTCGGATCACGCGAAATCTGTGGATCAGCGAGCTGCGCAAACGTCAGGTCCGGTTGGGTCAGGGCCACGTGCCCGCAGACGAAACAAATGAGCTGGTCACGCGAGACACCGGTGAAGAGTCGGTTGTCGCCAGTCAACTCAAAGGGCGGATCGCTGCCCTGCCGCAAGATTTGTCGGCGGTGTTGCTTTTGGTGTCAGTCGAAGGGTACAGCTATGCCGAAACTTCCGAGCTTCTGAGCATTCCTCTTGGCACAGTGATGAGCCGCGTTCACCGCGCGCGCAAGCTTTTGGCCCAAGAGCTTGCACAAACAGAGGGAGCGGATCAGTGACACGTGACCCCGAAACACTCAGCGCGTTTCTCGACGGTGAATTGTCACCGCCAGAGACACTTGAGATTGAAAAAGCGCTGGAAACGGACGCTGAGCTGCGCGCAGAACTGGAAAGTCTGATTGCTGCGGATCAGGCGGCTCAGGACGATTTTGCCGAAATCCTGAACGAACCGGTTCCGTTTGAACTGGCCGCTGCCATTGAAAATGCTCCGCTCGCCACAGATGCGCCTGCGGCAAACTTGCCCAACAAGCCAAGCTCGCTCACGTGGCTCACCGCGATTGCTGCCTGCGTGGCGTTGATTATTGGTGGGGCTGGTGGATATCTTGCCGGATCCACCAACAACACCCAATTGGCCGCGGCGCCTGGGTGGCTGGAAGATATTGCGGATTATCACCGCGTCTATGCCGGACAGGAACGGCATCTTGTTGAAGTCCCCGCGAGCGAAGCGGACCATATCGAGACATGGTTGACCAAAACCGTTGGCGCGCAAGTCCGCGTTCCGGACTTGTCACAGCACGGCCTGACTTTTCAGGGTGCGCGCTTGCTTGTGGCTGCTGGCAAACCTGTGTCGCAACTGATGTTCAAAGATACCGAAGGGCGCGTTGTGGCCTTATGTCTCATCCAAACAGACACGCCTGCCGATGGTTTCACAGAGCGCAGCATTGATGGTTTCGACATGGTCAGCTGGGGTGGCCAGAACGCGAATTTTGTCATCGTGGGTGACGAAGGCCGTGGTGATCTTGAGGCCATCGCCCAAACCGCCGCTGTTGAAGCTTGAAAACGTAACGTCGAACTATCCTGATCAAAAATCGTATTCGTTCAGGTCTTTCCGCGGGTCTAATAGAGTGCTTTGGTCTTTCGGACGATCTTCGTTTACCCTCAGCCAAGTCAATTCGATTTGGTCGGCCTTGCCAAACACATTCACCAATATATTGAAACGCAGGACAACGAAACGGATCGGTCAGATCGGGAATGTGACATCGAAACGGCCTGTGGTGGCGCTTTCCGCGAGTGGTTCGATTGCCATTTTCGGAGGGAAACCCAAATACCGTTTCCCCCTTATATCCAGCACCGCAATGCCCCATCTTTGACTCACCAGGGCGGCAAACAAGCCTTGGATGTTTCTTAAGAGGGTAACGCCGAGTTTTGGCGGTGTGTGAGTTCGTAACGAGTCCATTGGGTGCGTGACGGGGCATGTGTTCAAACACGGGCCTCGTCACTGCTGCTGCAACCAGATGATGCGTGTCAGATGACCTTGATGACATCCTTATCAATGGCAAGCATATAGCCGCGGCGCGCAATGTTTTTGACCAGAAGTTCACTGATCATCTGATTGCCCAGCGTGTCACGCAGGCGCTTTATCCTTGTGGCACCTGCGGCCTCTTCACAATCCGCGCTGGCACGCCCCGAGATCACAGCCTCGATTTCTGCCCCGGTCATGACGTCATCATCCATGCGCGCTTCGGCCAAAACGGCGAGCGTTTCCATCGCCGCATCAGTCAGCTTGAACCCCATGTTGTTGAGGTAAACCGTCTTCTCTTCGCGGCTGATCAGCAGGGAACTCACTTGAATGCCCGATCGTTCGATCTGCGCCATGCGGCGGTTGAGTGTGATCAGCATAATGAGAAACACCAAGGCCGCTATCAGAAGTGCCGTGGCAAAGACCAGCAGCACGAAGATCACCATGCGATAGCTGGTCAGCGTCTCGGAAAAGGCTGTGCCGGATAGCGCCAGGATTTCCAGCAGCTTGATTTCGGCGTCCGAGCTGAGCTCATCATTTTCCACAAAGATGCGTTCTACCTTGGCGTTGAACGCGTTTGCGTCAGGCAAAGAGACAAATAGCAGAATGGCCGCGACCACCAGGATCCCGACGATCGCGGCGACCCCGAACAAAACAACTCGGTTGCCCGAGCGCCGGGCGTCTGAGGCGGAATCGGTTAGCTCATGCAAGAGCGCTCTCCTTCCTGACTTATCCTTCGCGCACGGAAACGACCTTGAGCAAGGTCAGGCCCTGTGCCGCCAGCTGTGATCGCAACTGCTTGGTGGCATTGCCAACCGTGCAGGGTCCGCTGATCTGAGCGGTACTAAAGAAGAGTTTTAACGGTTTGTCACTCTTGGCTTTGTACTCGGCCACACAGGCGGCCTGAGCAACACTTGCGGTCGCAATGACAAGAAAAGTGCCCAGAAGGCAGGAGAAGAGTTTTTGTTTCATGCGCTCAAAATGCGCGAGAGCCTGCCGCTATTCAATAACTCAATCGCGAAATCCGGCTGAGTGCGGCGTGTTATCCGATAACACCCTGCCGTTATTGCCTGTCTGAGGGAGGTAAGCCCAGTTTTATTCCATGACACGCCCCGTCTGCTGCCACCCGATCACGTGACCAACAGCGCAGGGCACAGATAACGATCTTTACTGTCGGGAAGGACAAAACATGACGCACCGCATTTTCATCTCCATCATTCTGGCGGCGGCGATTGCCGTCACTGGTATGACCGCTGCACCGGCACGTGCAGACAACGACGCGGCAAAAGTCATCGCGGGCGTTGCCGCTCTTGCGATCATTGGCGCAGTGATTGCCGAAGACCGCAAAGACCGCCGTCGCAAAGCCGCCGCACGCAATCACGTTTCAAAGCACCAGTACAACCACAACAGGCGCTATAAGGATGACGGGCATCGCTACCGGTACCAAAACCAGTCCAAACGCCGCGCTTTGCCAGTGCGCTGCCGTCGCGACGGGTATACGCGTCGGGGTGACGTCTATGGCTACGGTCGCCGCTGCCTGCTGAACAACTATTCGCAATTCAACGCCTTGCCACACAACTGCGCGGTCCGTGCTCAGGGATACAACGGCGGTCAGCGCGTAATTTACAGTGGGCGCTGCCTCAGAAAGCATGGCTACGTCACACCTGGCTGATACGCAGGCGGTATAAACATCGAGCAGAAACGAGGGGCCCGAAGAAATTCGGGTCTCTCTCTTTTTGTCCGCGCCAGTCGTGCTTTGTAGAGTGCATGTCTGCTCCCGATTTTTCATTTGAAACCCAAGCCATGTTGGACGGTCATATCACCATCGCCGGTGTCGATGAGGTGGGACGTGGGCCGTTGGCCGGGCCAGTGACAGCCGCAGCCGTTATATTGGACCCAAAGCACATTCCCGAAGGTCTCAATGACTCGAAAAAGCTTACGGCCAAACGTCGGGATACCTTGAGCAAAGAGATTTTCCGGGTCGCCGAAGTGTGCGTGGCCCATGCCAGTGTTGAAGAAATTGACGAGATCAACATTCTGCGCGCCGCACATCTTGCGATGGAGCGGGCCGTTGTCGGGCTTGGTCGGCACCCCTGCCTTGCTTTGGTCGATGGTAACATGATCCCAAAAGATCTAAGTTGCCCAGGGCAGCCCATCATCAAGGGCGACGGCAAATCACTTTCCATCGCAGCAGCATCTATCGTGGCCAAAACCACCCGCGACGCGATCATGTGGGATTTGGCGCAACAGTTTCCCGGCTACGGCTGGGAGACAAATGCAGGCTATGGATCAAAAAGCCACATGTCTGCGCTCCAAAAACTCGGCCCAACCCCACATCATAGGCGTTCGTTCAAGCCGGTGCACAATATATTGTATCAAGCAAAAAACATAAACGACTGATTCAAAAAAGAATTTGACCGCGAATCAGCTTTGACTCATGCTCAGCCTCAACAACCAGAGCGCCAACGATGCGCCGGGACAGAGGCAGACATGACGAAGACCAAGACCAAAAAGGGCGCGACTGCGCTTCCTTTGAACACGATTCTGAATGGGGATTGCGTGGACGCGATGAACGCGCTCCCGGCGGAGTCTGTCGACCTGATTTTTGCCGATCCCCCTTATAACCTGCAACTGCGTGGCGATTTGCACCGCCCCGACAACAGTCAGGTCGATGCTGTGGATGATGCCTGGGACCAGTTTGCATCCTTTGATGCCTATGACCTTTTTACCCGCGACTGGCTCAAAGCCGCACAACGCCTGCTCAAACCCAACGGCGCGATTTGGGTCATCGGATCATATCATAACGTCTTCCGCGTTGGCGCGGCGATGCAGGATGCGGGGTTCTGGATTCTCAACGATGTGGTATGGAGAAAGTCCAACCCGATGCCCAATTTTCGAGGCAAGCGGTTGACTAATGCGCACGAGACCTTGATCTGGGCCAGCAAGGGCGAGGGCGCCAAATACACCTTCAACTATGAGGCCCTGAAAGCGCTCAATGAAGGCGTGCAGATGCGCAGCGACTGGGTCCTGCCGATCTGCACCGGGCATGAGCGGTTGAAGGACGACAAGGGCGACAAGGCCCATCCGACGCAAAAACCCGAGAGCCTCTTGCACCGCGTGCTTTTGGGCACAACCAATCCGGGCGATGTGGTTCTGGATCCTTTCTTTGGCACGGGTACAACCGGTGCCGTGGCCAAGATGCTGGGACGTGACTTTATCGGCATCGAACGCGAGGTGGCATATCGCGAAGTGGCTGAGAAACGTCTGGCAAAAGTGCGCAAGTTTGATCGCGAAGCGCTGCAAGTCACTGCCAGCAAACGTGCCGAACCGCGCGTGCCGTTCGGGCAGTTGATCGAGCGCGGCATGTTGCGCCCGGGCGAAGAGCTTTTCTCCATGAACAAACGGTTTAAGGCCAAAGTGCGCGCCGATGGCACACTTGTAGGGGGCGATCACCGTGGCTCCATCCACCAAGTTGGTGCAGCTCTGGAAGGCGCACCAAGTTGTAATGGCTGGACCTACTGGTGCATCAAGCGCGACGGCAAACCGATTTCGATCGACGTCTTCCGCCAGCAAATCCGCGCGGAAATGGCTGAGCGTCCGAACTGAATACACAAAACTACACGAACACCGCCGGTGCCTGTGGCCTGACACATGGCACTCAACTTGATCCCTCGCCCTTGCGGCGAGGGTTTTTTCTTCTGACAATCATTTCCCCCAAGTAAAATGCGATAGAAAACACGCGTTTTCTATTTCTGAACTCATGCAAATTCTGATTGTGCCGCCGCCGTCAATCGCGCCACGGTCTCATACAGAATTTCGGATCGCCCAAGGCTGACCGAAAGGGTCATGGCGCCTTGGATTTCCGCTTGCACGCGCTGGGCTAGAAGGTCTTGATTTTCAACGCTGTCCGGCATCGAGGCCTTTAGCCAGGACAGATTTGCCTTGAAAAATGCCGCCACTTTCGCCGCCACGGGATCAGGCAGTCCTGCACTTTCGGCGGCCAGCATCCCGCACAAGCACTGCAGGTCTTCGTCATGCAGCGCGCGTTTGTAGACTGCGCCAAACCGCGCCACAGCATCTGACCAATTCAAAACACCAGCGTCACCGACAAAGTCATGCACCCGCTTGGCATAGCGTTCCACCATGGCCGCACCAAGGTCTTCCTTGTGGCGGAAATGATAGTGAATGCTGGCCGACTTGATGCCCATTTCATCGGCAATGTCGCGAAAGCTCACGGCATGGTAGCCACGCAGGCGAATGGCGCGCTCGGCAAGATCAAGGATTTGGTCGCGGGTCTCAGCCATATTTCTCACGTTTTCTTTATCTGCGAGTAGATAGGCTTGACGGCAAAAGAAATCAATTCTAGCAAACTACCTACTACTAGATAGGAGTATCAAAATGAAGATTTATGAATTCCAAGGTTTCCCCAACCCTGCCCGTATCCGCATCGCTCTGGCTGAAAAAGGCCTGACCGATCAGGTGGAGTTTGTGTCCGTCAACGTTCCAGAAGGCGAACACCAATCTGAAGCGTTCCGCGCCAAGAACCCGTCCGCGGCGGTGCCTGTGCTTGAACTTGAGGATGGCTCTTGCATTTCCGAATGCACCGCCATTACCGAATATCTGGATCATCTTGATGGCAGCCCGTCGCTTACCGGTGAAACTGCCAAGGATCGCGCTGTGATTCATATGATGCAGCGGCGCGCGGAATCCGGTCTACTCGATGCGGTTGCCACCTATTTCCATCATGCCACGCCCGGCCTTGGCAAAGAGATTGAAGGGTATCAATGCGCTGAATGGGGAGAGCATCAGAAGCAAACCGCCCTGGAGGGCATGCGCTATCTCGACGGAGTTCTCGCTGAGAACCCCTATCTCGCAGGTGACGACTTCAGCGTGGCCGACATCACCGCCTTTGCGGGTCTGGCCTTTGCCGGATTTGCCAATATTGACGTACCAGAAGACTGTGCCAATCTGCAGGCATGGCACGCTCGTGTCGCTGCTCGCCCCTCGATCGCGGCATAAAAGAAAGGACGCAACCCATGCAACGCAATGATGATTTTTCTCAACGCGCCGTCGTCCATAGCGCCGATGAGCCATGGGTTGCCTCGCCTATGGCCGGTGTAGATCGCCGCATGCTTGATCGGATTGGCGACGAGGTGGCGCGTGCTACCACGATTGTGCGCTATGCGCCGGGCAGCAAGTTTTCGTCCCATGTGCACACAGGCGGTGAAGAGTTTCTGGTGCTCGATGGTGTGTTTCAGGATGAGCACGGTGATTTCCCTGCCGGGAGCTACATTCGAAATCCGCCACAATCCTCGCACACACCGGGGTCGGAGCCCGGTTGCACGATCTTTGTCAAGCTCTGGCAGTTTGATCTCGCGGACCGCACGCATATTCGGGTCGACACCAACAAAATGCGGTTTGTGCCAGATCGAGAGGGTGTTGAGGTCATGCCGCTCTTTTCGGACGGTTCCGAGGATGTGATGCTGGAACGTTGGGCGCAGGGGGCCGATATTGTGCTTGATGCGCCAAACGGTCTGGAGCTTCTGGTGCTGGACGGAGGTTTCGACGAAGGCGGTGATACGTTCAGGGCAGATAGCTGGTTGCGTTTGCCCAAAGGCGCATCCTCCTTGGCCAAGGTCGGCAAGAATGGTGCGCGCGTCTGGATCAAACGAGACCACCTCAGCGAAACGCCGATAGGTCCCGCGGTTTAGACAACGGGCCATCTGCACAAAAAATGCGAAAACACTCCGCGCTGGCTGCACTCCGGCGCGGTAAGAGTTGTCTCAAAGCAATAAAGGCAAGAGACGATGGTATCGGCAGTGCACCAAAGGCGCATAACCTTATTCCCCCCGCAGTCCCGTCAAGGTGGTCATAGCCAAACAAGCATCAAGCGCCAAAGAGCGCGTTTACTGATCCTTGTTTTGGGTCTGGCCATCCTGACGGGCCTCGCGGTGAAGAGTGTGGAAATTCAACCGCAAGATCAGGGGTTTTCCGAGCCGCTGGGCTGGCATAGTTTCACGGACATAACCTCGTGTTGATGGACCGCGTGATGAGCCACATCCTGATCGTTGATGACGACCCGCAAATCCGCGAGGTGCTGCGTATCGCATTGCGGCAGGATGGGTATGACGTCTCCGAGGCGGGTGATGGCGCAGAAGGTCTTGCCAAGGCGCGCAATGGCAAAGCTGATCTCATAGTGCTGGACATTGGCATGCCGGAAATGGATGGGCTGGAGGTGTGCCGCCGCTTGCGGACAGAATACAACACGCCTGTTCTATTTCTGACCGCACGGGATGACGAGATTGACCGCGTTCTGGGTTTTGAGCTGGGCGGTGATGACTATGTGACGAAACCGTTCTCACCCAGAGAACTACTGGCGCGGATACGCGCCATCCTCAAACGCACCTCCGGTGTGGCACCAGGTATCTCGCAAGGCATGCTGACGCGCGGCGCGCTGCAACTCGATCCCGGACGTCACCTGTGCACGTTCGAAAACCAGCCTGTCGCCCTGACCAAACGCGAAATGGACATGCTGGCTCACTTGATGGCTCGCCCCGACCATGTCGCCACCAAGGCGCAGTTGACCGACGCAGTCTACGGCCCATCCCTGCATGTCTCGGACCGGACACTTGATAGCCATTTGCGGAATTTGCGCGCCAAACTGGCCGAGGCAGGGTGCGACACGGCGATTGAAACTGTGCATGGTGTGGGCATCCGGATGGGCGCATGTCAGGGCGGGTAAAACCGCGCATTCGGCGCAAATGGCGACCGCCCTTGGCGCTTGTGATTGGCGGCACGTTGGCGGCGGTCCTGATCCTTCCTGCTATCTCCATCGGATACTTCAAAGTCGCTGGGTTCATCCTCGGCTGGGGAGAAACCACCCTGTTGTTTTTCACCCTCGCCATTGTTGTGACGTCGCTTCTGGCGTTTTTGCTTTGGCGTCTCGTGCTTCGGCCCGTCTATGCGCTCACCGCTCATGCGCTGGCGGTGAAGGAGGGGCGCGACGATGCGCCCTTGCCGACACAGTTCGGTACGCCGGAGCTCTCCGATCTGGCGCGTGCGGTTATTGATATGAGCACCACGCTTCAGGATCGCGAAGCAGGCCTGCGCGCCTACACCAACCACGTCACGCATGAGCTTAAATCGCCTCTCACCAGCCTGATTGGTGCCGCCGAACTTCTTCAATCTGACAGCTCAGCTGAGGACCGCGCGGCGCTGACTAACACGATCCGCACCTCGGCCTATAAAATGCAGGATCAGCTTCACGCCCTGCGCCGCCTCGCCTCGGCGCGCGATCCTGTGGGCAAGGGGCCATCAAGTCTGTCTGAGGCTTGTGAAGGGTTGGATGCTGATCTCACAATACGCGTGGAACAAGACACTTCCGTGCCGCTTGACCTCGACGCCTTGCGTGCGGTTCTTGCGCATCTGGCGCAAAATGCAGCGGCTCACGGCGCGCAAACCGTCACGCTCTCGGCCATATCCGACGGCTTCAGCGTCTCCGACGACGGCCCTGGCATCGCACCTGGCAATCGCGCGCATATCTTTGAGCCCTTCTTCACCACGCGCCGTGCGGAGGGTGGCACGGGCATGGGCTTGGCCATCGTCAAGACGATGATTGAGGTGGCGGGGGGAGAGATTGTACTGGCGGATACATTCAGCGGCACTCGATTTGAGATCGGGTTTGGGTAGGGTGGCTTTGGGTGATCGCACCCACCCGTTTTCTGCGTAGAAAACGGGCTGGAAAATACGAATTTTCCAACACGGAAGTTGCGCAAATTTCGTATGCAGACCGCGACCTTTCTGCTTAAAAACAGACCAATTTTCCTCTCCTAGGGGGTAAGAACACTCGAAATCCGTCCCTTTCTTGCGAATAATTCGCAATTGCATTGACTTTTTGCGAATGACTCTCATATTCAATACAGAACAACGCAGACCCTGAGGAGTATTCATGCGCCTCAAGCGCAGAGACTTTCTGAAAAGCACATTGGTGTCGGCTTCACTGGCCGCGGCGCCCATCTTTGCGTTTGCCGAAACAAAACTGTCTGTCGTGGCAACCACAGGCATGATCGCAGATGCCGCGCTTCAGGTCGGCGGTGATCTTGTCAATGTCAAAGCGTTGATGGGGCCGGGTGTTGACCCGCACGCCTATCGGCAAACCCGCTCGGATCTTGTGGCCGCGACAGAGGCCGATCTGGTGCTCTGGAACGGGCTCTATCTGGAGGCACAGATGGAGGAGTTCCTGCTTAAGCTTGGCAAGCGGCGAAATGTCGTCGCTGTGGCGGAAGCAGTGCCAGAGAAGCTGCTGATTGCCCACGAAGACTATGACGGGCGGTTTGACCCGCATGTCTGGATGGTGCCTGAGCTTTGGGCGCATGTGGTCGTTGCGGTGCGCGACGCGTTGAGCGACGTTGCACCAGCGCACAAAGATGCGTTTGCCGCGAATGCCGAGACGCATCTGGCGCAGATCGAGCGTCTTGCCACCTATGCCCGCACATCCCTCACCACCGTGCCTGAACCTGCGCGCGTTCTGCTGTCTGCGCATGATGCCTTTGGGTATTTCGGCCAGAGCTACGGCTTTGAAGTGATCGGTATTCAAGGCATCTCGACTGAGTCTGAGGCTGGGCTCAACCGCATCAGCACATTGGCGGACATGTTGGTCGAACGTGGCATCGGAGCGGTCTTCGTGGAAAGCTCAGTCAGTGACCGCAATGTCCGAGCCCTGATCGAAGGGGCCGCGGCCCAAGGCCACGAAGTCAAGATCGGCGGAGAGCTTTTCTCGGACGCTATGGGTCAGTCGGACACGTATGAAGGCACCTATATCGGCATGATCGACCACAACGTGACAACCATCACGGCGGCGCTGGGAGGCGACGTGCCCGCGCGCGGTATGAACGCCAAACTGTCGGCAGGAAGCTAGGCCATGTCCCTTGATCTCATCGCAGCAGAAGGCCATCGCGTCACCAGCTCAATCGAGTTCGATGCGCCTCTTGCCATTCGCGGCCTGACCGTGTCCTACGGTGAAAAACCGGCGGTGTTTTCGGTTGATGCCACGTTCCACCCCGGCGAAATGACCGCCATCATCGGCCCAAATGGCGCTGGTAAATCCACCTTGCTCAAAGCTGCCCTTGGGATTGTCAAACCGCTCTCGGGTCTGATCTCTGTTTGGGGTCAACCCTTGGCCTCTGAGCGCGCCCGTATTGCCTATGTTCCACAGCGTGCCAGCGTGGACTGGGATTTCCCGACGCGGGTTCTGGACGTGGTGATGATGGGTCAATACCGCAGCCTGGGTTTGCTGCGCCGAGTGAGCGGCGCACATCGTAAGATCGCGCTCGACAGTCTCGCACGGGTTGGAATGGAAAGTTTTGCCAGCCGCCAGATTGGGCAATTGTCCGGGGGTCAGCAACAGCGCGTCTTCCTCGCACGTGCCCTGGCGCAAGAGGCCGACCTGTACCTGCTTGATGAGCCTTTTGCCGGGGTCGATGCCGCCACCGAAAAGGCCATCATCTCTGTCCTGCAAGAGCTTCGCGCTGCCGGCAAAACCGTGGTTGCCGTGCATCACGACCTGGCCACCGTGCCGGAGTATTTTGACCGGGTTTTCCTGATCAACACCACACGCATTGCAGAAGGCACCGTAGCCGAGGCCTTTACCCAGCCCAATCTGCAAGCCGCCTATGGCGGACGTCTGGCCACCGCGCAAATGGGCGCGGCCATCTGATCCGATGCTTTTGGAGGCGCTCACCCTGCAGCTTGGCTACAACGCCACGTTGGTGACGGTCGGTGCCATGCTCTTGGGCATCGCCGCCGGGGCGACGGGCACATTCCTGTTTCTTGGCAAACGCGCTTTGGTCAGTGATGCCATCAGCCATGCAACACTTCCTGGTGTGGCGCTGGCCTTTATGCTCATGGTGGCGTTTGGCGGCGATGGTCGATCTCTATTAGGATTATTGCTGGGGTCTGCGGTCACTTCAGCTATCGGACTGCTCTGCGTCAGTGCGCTCACCCATCGAACGCGTCTGTCCGAGGACGCTGCCATTGGCGCGGTGCTTTCGGTGTTCTTCGGTTTTGGTATCGTGCTTCTGACCGTGATCCAGTCTATGAACGCCGGTCGACAGGCCGGGCTGGAAAGCTTCCTTCTTGGCTCCACCGCTGGAATGCTCTGGAACGATGCCGTGGTGATTGCTTTGGGTGGAACACTTGTTTTATTGGCTGTTCTCATCCTGCGACGCCCTATGACCACCGTGGCCTTTGATCCGGAATTCGCCGCCGGAGCGGGTATGAACGTGCGCCGGATTGAGCTTGCCATGATGGGTCTGGCGATGGCGATCACAGTTGTCGGCCTCAAGATCGTAGGTCTCATCCTGATCGTGGCGCTTCTCATAATCCCTGCTGTGGCCGCCCGGTTCTGGAGCCACCGTGTTGGCCATGTGGTGTTGTTGGCTGGGGCGTTTGGCGGTGCCGCAGGCTATGTCGGTGCGGCCATATCCGCCACGGCCCCCGCGTTGCCCACCGGTCCGATCATCGTGCTTGTGGCCTTTGCCATCTTCTTGATGTCATTGCTCATAGCTCCTGCGCGTGGCGTTCTCGCCGCCATGCTGCGCCATCGCCACTTTCAGGCGCAGGTGCACGTGCGCCAAGGTCTGCTGGCGCTGGCCACAGATCAGCCAATTTATGAACGCCTCACACTGCGCCTGATGAAACGCCGTGGTTTAGTGCGCGCCGATGGCGTGGCCACGGAAACCGGTCAGGCCCAGGCCGCCCGCGCCCTGCTAGACGAGCGCCGCTGGCAGGTGCTGCGCTCTGATCCTGCGCATGCCGAGGCTGCGGCGCATTACGACGGGCTGACGCCACTCGACACCGTTTTGACCCCGGATCAGCTCAAAGCGCTGGATCAAGGACTTGGACCGAGGGCCACCACATGATGACCGGCGCCGAGTTTGTTCCTCTTTCCCTGCCGCCGTTGGTCATCGGGATCTGCGCCGCCATAGCCTGCGCTATTCCGGGAAACTTCCTGCTTTTGCGCAAACAGGCCCTTATCGGGGATGCCATCAGCCACGTGGTTCTGCCCGGCATTGTACTCGCCTTTTTGGTGACCGGCACGCTCAGCGCATGGCCGATGATGATGGGTGCCGGCATTGCAGCTCTTGTCGCTGTGGGTCTCATAGAGGCGGTGCGGCGTCTCGGTCGGATTGAGCCGGGCGCGGCCATGGGGGTGGTGTTCACGGCGATGTTTGCAGGCGGCGTCTTGCTGCTTGAGCAATCGGACACGTCGTCTGTACATCTCGATGTGGAACACGCGCTTTATGGTAATCTGGAAAGCCTGATTTGGCTCGACGCCACTGGGTGGTCTTCGCTCTTTGATCTTGAGGCGCTGGCCGGAATGCCGCCTGAACTGTGGCGCATGGCGATCACCACGCTTTTTGTGCTTGTGATGTGCGTCCTCTTCTGGCGGCCGCTCAAACTTTCCACGTTCGACGAAGGGTTTGCACAAACCATTGGGTTACCAGTGAATCACATTGGTCTTGGCCTTGTTGTCACCGCCGCCATCGCTGCTGTTGCCGCCTTTGATGCGGTGGGATCAATCATCGTCATCGCCATGTTTATCTGCCCGCCTGCAGCGGCTCGTATGATGACCAACAGCTTGGAGGCACAGGTTTTGTGGTCCGTCGTCTTTGCCACAGTTTCAGCAGTGCTGGGATATGTTCTGGCCGGATATGGCCCGCTTTGGTTGGGATTTGAGAATGCCGTCAGCGCGGCAGGGATGATCGCTACAGTGTCGGGGAGTATCCTTTCCCTCGCCGCTGCTTTTGGCCCGTGCCGCATCCGTGGTGGTGCGCCGGTTGAGGCCTAGTCCACATACCCAAGGCTTTGCGCCAGAGCCGCCAGACCCGGTGCCAGCATATCCTGCGGATGACAGGCCGTGCAGGGTACAGCCTGATGTTCCAACGCCTGCATATGAAGCCCTGGAACCTCCGAGATCACGATGACCTCTTGCCCCAACCAATAGGGTCGTGTGGCCGCCAATTCGACACCCATAAGATGCCCTGTCGCGGCGGCGGCGTCACCTGTCACGCCAGCCTTGCGCAGATGCGCCGCCAACCTCTCGGGCTGGCTCATGCTGTCGGCGAGGGCCGAGGCATCCAACCTGTCTGCCCCACCTAACGCTGATAACAAACGTTGAGTGATAACCGATTGCACGCTGACCACTTCATCTGCACTGATCTGAAGCCAATGTGTGACGTCGCCATGGGTTACAACGATCACACCAGCCCAGTTCGGTTTCGACGCCAACGCACCTGCAACCCAAAGCCGGACCCAACCGCTAATGACATCTGGCGGGCTTTTCTGTTCGAGATTGGACAGGCTAATCCCATCGCCAGGCAAAACCGCGACGGGCAACGCCTCAGCGTCTCCATCTCCAATTCGCACCACTGGGCCATCTTTGACCAACAGCGCTAGTGAGGCTCCACTCTCAGAGGCTGCGACTTCTTCTAGCAATTGCGCCCCGTCCATGCGGAACCCGCGCACGCCACTTGGCGTGCGACCTAGAAGTGCCCAGACACTCAACGGTTTGACAATTGCTGGATCAAAGGCCCCATGTCATAGCCTGCCTTGGCGGCACGACTGACAATCTCCTGATCATCCAAACGGCCATATTGCGCAATGCTCCAAAGCATGGTGCAGCGTGTACCGGACCGGCAATAGGCCAGGATCGGCTTGGGCATCTCATCAAGTGCTGCGGTGAACTCGGACATTGCCTCTTGCGTGACCATGCCAGACACAATCGGAATCCACCGTATTTCCAGCCCTTCCTGCGCGGCGGCGTCCTCAATAGCAGAATAATCGGTCTGCCCCATCTCTTCACCATCAGGCCGGTTGCAAAGGAGTGAGCGAAACCCGGCCCCGGCGATTTCCTTCATATGCGCCACATCAATTTGCGGCGAAACGGCAAAATCATCGGTTAACTGGCGGATGTCCATGTCACGTTCCTTTTTAGCTCTGGTTTATATGTCGCGATTAGAGGCTCAATTTCAATGCCAATCCCGTTGACATTCGGCCAATGGCTGCCAAGGCTGCACCGGATTAACGCAAGGGGATGGTCATGCAAGGCGCCTGGGAATTCTGGATTGATCGCGGTGGCACGTTTACCGATATCGTAGCCCTTGATCCCAAGGGAGAGGTGCACACCCACAAGCTTTTGTCGGAAAACCCCGAACGCTATGCCGACGCCGCTGTGCAGGGCATCCGCGATGTGATGGGTGTGACCGAAGCTTTCCCGGACAACGCCATTCAGGCGGTTAAGATGGGCACGACCGTGGCCACCAACGCCCTCTTGGAACGCAAAGGCGAACGGGTGCTCTTGGTCATCACCAAAGGCTACCGCGATCTTTTGCGCATCGGGTATCAAACGCGCCCACGTCTCTTTGACCTTGAAATAAAGCGTCCTGATCTTCTCTACGAAGATGTCATTGAGATGGACGAGCGACTCGGAGCTGAAGGCGAAGTTGTTCGTCCGCTTGACGACGTTCCGGTGCGTGCCGCCATGCAGGAGGCTTTTGATCGGGGAATTCGCGCAATAGCCATTGCCGGGCTGCACGCCTATTGTAATCCCACTCATGAGAATCGCGTCGCCGACATTGCGCGCGAGATCGGCTTTACGCAGATCTCCACCAGCGCCGAGGTTTCGCGTCTGGCGAAACTCGTCGGTCGTGGGGACACCACCGTGGTCGACGCGTATCTCTCGCCCATCCTGCGACGTTATGTAGATCAGGTGGCCGGCGCGCTTGATCTGGGTCGCGCCTGTCATCAGCTTCTGTTCATGCAGTCCAATGGTGGCCTCACGGAGGCGCGCCGCTTTCAGGGGCGTGATGCGATCCTGTCGGGTCCTGCAGGCGGCATCGTCGGCATGACACAGACCGGAGAAGCCGCAGGCTTTGACAAGCTCATCGGGTTTGACATGGGGGGCACATCCACAGATGTCAGCCACTATGCTGGAGAATTTGAACGCAGCTTTGAAACGGAAGTTGCAGGCGTGCGCATGCGCGCGCCGATGATGGATATCCATACGGTAGCGGCCGGTGGAGGCAGCATCTGCAAGTTTGAGGATGGCCGTTTCCAGGTTGGCCCGGAAAGCGCCGGGGCGGATCCTGGTCCGGCGTGCTATCGCCGGGGTGGGCCTTTGGCTGTGACCGACTGCAATGTCATGCTGGGTAAGCTGAACCCAGATCACTTTCCGGCGGTCTTTGGTCCTGAGGGCGATGAAAGACTCGACCCTGAAACTGTGCGCGCCAAGTTCGGTGAACTGGCTCAATCTGTCGCTGAACAAACCGGTGAGGCCCTACGCAGCCCGGAGGACATGGCCGAAGGTTTCCTGCGTATTGCCGTCGACAACATGGCGAACGCCATCAAGAAGATCAGTGTGCAGCGTGGTCATGATGTGACCGGATACACCTTGCAATGCTTTGGCGGTGCAGGCGGGCAGCATGCCTGCCTTGTCGCTGATGCACTGGGCATGCGTCGCGTGCTCATACATCCATACGCTGGCGTGTTGTCGGCCTTCGGTATGGGACTGGCGCAAATTTCTTCTATGAAGGAAACTCAGCTTGACCTGCCTTTGGATCAAATCGACACCGCGCTCACAAGAGGTCAAACGCTTGGTGATGAAACTGTCGCTGATGTCGCCGCACAGGGCGGACAGAACATCGAGACAGAAACCCGCCTGCATCTTCGCTATGATGGTTCACACCAGACCATCCCGGTCGCCGGCCTTACCGAGAACGCCGCCCGCGCCGAGTTCGAAACCCTGCATAAGCAACGCTACGGGTTCATCTCGCCGACACGTGGCATTGTTATCGACATGATCAGTGTCGAAGCTGCCGGAGCAAGCGGTGTCGAGGCGCGTGCGCCAGTGATCACCGGGACCGGGGCGATCAAAGCTAAAGTGCCCGTTTTCACAGAAGGCGGCTGGCAGGACGTGCCGCTTTACGATCGTGAAACGCTCACGCCTGAAACGGGTATCAAAGGTCCTGCCATTATCACCGAACCCACTGGCACCAACATGGTCGAGCCGGGCTGGTCTGCGCGTCTGGACGATTTGGGCAACCTCATTCTGGAGCGCTCAGAGAGTGCGAAACGCACAGAGGCCGCAGGCACCAAAGCCGACCCGGTCTTGCTGGAGGTGTTCAACAACCTCTTTATGTCCGTGGCCGATCAGATGGGTGCGACGCTGGCCAATACATCCTGGTCGGTCAATATTAAGGAACGCCTGGATTTCTCCTGTGCGATCTTCGATGAGTTGGGCGATCTCGTGGCCAACGCACCCCATGTGCCGGTGCACCTTGGCTCTATGTCGGACTCGATAAAAACTGTCATGCGCCTCAACCCGGATGTGAAACCTGGCGACGCCTATATGCTCAATTCGCCCTACAATGGCGGCACGCATTTGCCTGATGTCACAGTGGTCACACCCGTCTTTGTGGGCGACAAACCGGTCTTCTGGCTCGGCTCGCGAGGGCATCACGCCGATATTGGGGGGCGCACACCCGGAAGCGCCCCGCCCGACAGCAGCCATATCGAAGAAGAAGGTGTTTTGATCGATAACGTTAAGCTGGTTGATGAAGGCACATTCCTCGACACTATGGCCGAAGAGATCCTCGCATCTGGTACGTACCCCTGTCGCAACGTGATGCAGAACATGGCCGATCTCAAGGCGCAGGTTGCCGCCAACGAAACCGGTCGGCAAGAGCTGCTGAAAGTGGTGGATAACTTTGGCATCGACGTTGTGACCGCGTATATGGGCCACGTGCAGGATAACGCCGAAGAAAGCGTGCGGCGCGTGGTAGACCGGCTCAAGGACGGGCAATTTACCTATCCGATGGACCATGGGGCGGTGATTGAGGTCAAGGTCAGTGTCAACCGTGATGCCCGAGAGGCCACGATTGATTTCACCGGAACATCGCCACAACATTCTGGCAATTACAACGCGCCCAAATCCATCTGCCGTGCGGTTGTCTTGTATGTCTTCCGCACCATGGTTGGTGCCGACATCCCGCTGAACGAAGGGTGTCTGAAACCTCTGAACATCATCATCCCTGATGGCTCCATGCTCAATCCCGAGCGCCCTGCGGCAGTGATCTCGGGCAACACCGAAGTCAGCCAAGCCACCTGCAACGCGCTTTACGGCGCGCTGCGTGTCATTGCCGGAAGCCAGGCCACGATGAACAACTTTGTCTGGGGGAATAACGATTTTCAGAACTATGAAACCATCTGCGGCGGCACCGGCGCGGGACCAGGTTTTCAAGGCTGCGATGCGATCCAGGGCCATATGACCAACACGCGCATGACCGATCCCGAAATACTGGAAAAACGCTTCCCCGTGCGACTGGAGACTTTCACCATTCGCAACGGTTCAGGCGGTGCGGGCAAGTGGCGCGGCGGGCATGGCGTGATCCGCACCTTGCGGTTTCTGGAACCTGTGACCGTCACCACGCTTTCTAATCACCGCATTATCCCGCCTTTTGGTGGTGACGGCGGTGATCCAGGGAAGGTTGGCCGCAACTGGGCCGAACTCCCCGATGGCACGGTCCGCGATATGGCGGGCAATGATGAGATAGATCTGCCCGCAGGATCGGTCTTTGGTATGGAAACCCCTGGTGGCGGTGGGTGGGGCAAAGCCTGACACCGGATTCGTGATTTGCCTGGACGCGTGCGGCCGATACTGTGGGTCTATGCATCTTCGTGCCGGCGTTGTTCTGATACTGATCTGCCTGTGGCCACACACGGCCAAGGCGCAATCCTGCGCCCATGCGCTTGTCCTGGGCCTGGATGTCTCGCTTTCGGTGGACGCGCAGGATTTCGCACTGCAACGCCAGGGGCTGGCGAATGCCCTTCTGGATCCGGCGGTCTCGGATGCGATGCTTCATATGCCCGGAGGTCATGTTGAAGTTGCGGTGTTCGAGTGGAGCGGGGAATTTGATCAGGTCATCCTGGTCAACTGGACTGTTGTCGACAATCTCGCAACGCTGCTGGACATTGCACAAGCCCTGCGTGACCGTCCAGCCATGGATCGCACGGGTCGGACGGCCATCGGCGCAGCGATGCTTTTCGCGCTCGAACTGATGAAACAGCGGGATGGTTGTGCCCGCCACACCCTGGACATTTCCGGGGATGGTCCAAGCAATCAGGGCCCTGCACCTGAATTGATCCGAGACCAGATGAATCGTGCCGGTTTCATTGTCAATGCGCTGGTGATTGAGAACAACTTCAACGATCCCGAGCCGTCGGCCTCGCCGCCGCTTGGTCCCTATTACCGCGACCGTGTGATCACTGGACCCGCCGCGTTCGCCGAGCTCATTTTTGGGTTTGAGAACTACGAGGATGCGATGCGCCGCAAGCTGTTGCGCGAACTGACCCCGATCGTTGCAGCAGACCGGCCAGATGACACTGATCGGTCTTTGTTGCGTCGTGCAGGTCTGGACTAGATGCCAATCACCAAGTTTGCCAACCAAACCCAAAGCGGAATGCTCAAGATAGCCACCGGCGTGCCCAGACCTGTCGACGCGCCAACATAAGCTGAAGGATTCGCCTCGGGCAGGGCGGCGCGCATGGTCGGCGGACCGGAAATGTCCGAGCTGGACGCCGCCATGACCGCCAGAAGCACCACACCGCCCGCGGAAAATCCGGTCAGGTGATGTGCAATCAAACCAAGCCCAAACCCGATCAGCCCGTGCACCAATGGCGCAGTCAGCCCATAAAGCACATAAGCGTGCGCCACTTTACGCAGCTCCGAGAGGCGCGACCACGCCTCCATCCCCATGATAAGCATCAGGATTGACAACAACCCTTTAAAGAGCGGCTCGTAGAAACTCTGATACACCACGTCTGGCTTGGCCAGCACACCCAATGCCAACCCCAAAAGAAGCGCTGAAATCGCCGGGCTGCGCAACGTATCGACCAGAATACCGCGTACCAGCTCTCTGTTCACGTGGAACGCCGCGCCACCGGTGCCGCCGCCCATCGTAACCGTTCCATCCGATGTCGCGTTTTGAGATGCAGTATGCTGGGCACTCATGCGGCCAAGGACCACGGCCGTAACCAGTGCTGCGATATCCATGAATGGATAAAGCGCCCCGATGAAGCCTTCAAATGCAATACCATCGGCATCCAGCATCGCCATCGCCGCCGCCAACGTTGAGGCCGAGACAGCACCGAAGAGACCAGCTGTCGCCATGCCGTCTATCTTGGAGACTCCATTGAGTCGGGCCAACGCCCGGGTGCCGAGCGCAACAATGGCAATGCCCGTCAGAGCCGCGGCCAGTGCTGGAATCACAAGCGACAGAAGATCCGCATCGCGAACGGACATACCCGCGCCAAGGCCAACTTTGAGCAAGAGCAGGATAACGATGAACTTATAAACCGGCTGCGGTACCTCAAATTTGCTGCCCAAAGCAGCAAGCATCATACCTCCCAGAAGGAAGGACAATGTGGGCTTCTGCAACTGGTCAAGCACGGTTGTACCAATGTCCATCATGATCTGCATGGGCGGTCTCCTATTTGCGTTAGTTGGCAGATAGAGCAGAAGTGTACGCATAAAAAATATATCTTTTATGAAAATTCGTTCTATTTAATGGAACTATGAGCGACCTCAACTATCACCACCTACGCTATTTTCATGCCGTCGCCCATGACGGCAATCTTACCCGTACAGCAGAACGTCTGAATCTATCGCAATCTGCGCTGTCTTCTCAGATCAAAGCACTGGAAGAGCGGTTTGGACAAAAGCTTTTTGACCGCGTCGGCCGCAGGCTGGAATTGACCGAGATTGGCCGTATCGCGCTTGATCACGCCGACCGGATTTTTGGCACAGGGGCCGAGCTATTGGCGACCTTGAACCAGAGCAGCGAAACGCGCCAACCCTTGCGCATCGGCGCTCTATCAACGCTGTCTCGCAACTTTCAGCTCGCCTTTCTCAAGCCGGTTCTTGGTCAGAACGACGTCGACATCAAACTTACATCCGGCAATGCCGAACGGCTCTTGAATCTGTTGAAATCCCTCGCACTTGATGTGGTTCTCACCACACAGGTGCCAGCCCGCGACGCCCGCACTGAATTCATTGCGCACCGTATCTCCGAACAGCCCGTCGGCTTGCATGGGGTGCCGGACCGCTTGCAACACGGCAGCCTCAAATCACTACTCAAGAACGAACCGCTGATCGTGCCCAGTGACCCGGTCATCCGCTCCGGCTTTGATAGCCTTGTCATGCGTCTGGGTGTTGAGCCACGCGTTGTGGCCGATGTGGATGACATGGCCATGGTACGGCTTTTGGCGCGCGAGGGCGTCGGCCTGGCCATCGCGCCTGCTGTGGTTTTGGCCGACGAGATTGCCTCGGGTCTGCTTCGGACTGCGCCATATGATCTGCGGATCAACGAGGATTTCTTTGCCGTCACCATCCCGCGCAGTTTTCCGCATCCTCTGCTGTCCGCTCTCTTGTAGACCGATCAGTCATAGCGCAGCTCCGTCGCTTTGCCGCGGAAGATCACATAAGACAGCACTGTGTATCCCGCGATCATCGGCAGGACGAAGACCGTGCCCACCAGAATGATAAACAGGCTTTCCGGTGCGCTGGCGGATTCGTACAGTGTCAACTGCTCGGGCACCACATAGGGGTAGAACGAGTACGCCATCCCAAAGAAGCCAAGCGTGAAGAGCACGGTTGTCAACGTGAAGGGCAGCCAGGACAGACGATCCTGACTGTCCGGCAGATGCCGCAATGTCACCCAAAGCGCCAGCACCAATCCCGCCGCCATGATCGGCAAAGGAGCCAGAAGGAAAATCTCGGGCACCGAAAACCATTTCTCGAAAATTCGGGGGCTGACGAAAGGCGACGCGAGCGATACGGCACCAAGTCCAAGGACAACGCCCCAAATACCGCCCCGTGCCCAACTCACGGCCTTTTTCTGCAGCTCACCATCGGTCTTTAAAATAATCCAGGTGGCGCCGATAAACGAGTAGGCTACTGTCAGGAAGACTGCCGTGATGGTGGCAAAAACCAGCGTGAAGAGCGTGATCTCAAGGCCCATGATGTAGACGCCCAACATAAAACCCTGCGAGAGAGAGGACATCAAACTGCCAGCATAAAATGCCATATTCCACATCGGCTTGCGGTGGGCGGGGGCCTTGGCGCGAAACTCAAACGCAACACCGCGCAGGATTAGCCCGACCAGCATAATCGCGACCGGCAGGTAAAGAGCGGTCAGGATCATGCCGTGTGCTGCCGGAAAGGCCACCAGCAGAATACCGATGGCCAGAACCAGCCATGTTTCATTGGCATCCCAGAATGGACCGATTGACGCAATCATACGGTCTTTCTCGGCATCATCGGCAAAGGGGAAGAGAACCCCAACCCCAAGGTCATATCCGTCCAGGCAAACGTAGATCAGGATCGACAGCCCCATCAGGGCGGCAAACACCAGGGGCAACCATTGTGCCGGGTTTCCAAACATGTCCATCGCCGCTACTCCGCCGGAACCGGCGCCATGCCGGGTCGTTCGGGTCCTACATGACCGCCACCAGCGCCAGCATTCCGCGCGATGTAGAACAGCACACCGATATAAGCGATCAGCAATGTGGCATAGACGGTGAGATAGACAAAGAGCGTTGACGCCACCATTGGTGCGGGCACCTCGGCCACAGCTTGCTCGGTCGTCATCACACCCGTCACCAGCCAGGGTTGCCGCCCGATTTCGGTGGTGTACCAGCCTGCAAGCGTCGCCACCCAGCCGCTGAATGCCATGGGCACCATCGCCCAGAGCATGGGTTTGGGCAGACCCTCAGGGCCGCGTCTTTTGTAGCCCATCATGGCCACGGCCGCCCAGCTCAGAAACAGCATAGCCATGCCTGTGCCCACCATGACGCGGAAGCTGTAGAACACTGGTGCCACGGGCGGATGCAAAATTGTGCCATCTTCAGCCACAAAATCATTCAGCCCAGGCACCAAGCCATCTGCTTTGTGGGTCAGGATCAGCGAGGCGCCGTTGGGAATGCTGATCTCAAAGTTGTTTTCTCGCGCAGCTTCATCCGGCACCGCAAAGAGCAGCAGGGGCACATTGCCTCGCGTCTCCCAATTGCCCTCCATCGCGGCGACCTTGGCGGGTTGATGTTCCAGCGTATTGAGCCCATGAAAATCCCCCATCAGGATTTGCACTGGTATCAAAAGCGCCCCCAAACCAAGACCCGTGACAAGCGATACACGCACATCATCCGCCTTGTCGTTCCGCAGCCAGCGATAGGCCCCGATGCCGGCCAAAAGGAACGCCACAGTCAAACCAGACGCCAGCAACATATGGGCCAGCCGATAGGGCATCGACGGATTGAAGATGATCGCGAACCAGTCCGTGGCATGTGCCACGCCTTCGCGCATCTCAAAGCCCACAGGCGTGTGCATCCAGCTTGAGAGGACTAAGATCCAAAAGGCCGACATGGTCGTGCCAAAGGCCACGAGGAAGGTTGCCGTCGTGTGCAACCAGCTTGGCACACGGCTAAAGCCAAACAGCATGATCCCCAGGAATACGGCCTCCAGGAAGAAGGCTGTCATCACCTCGTAGGCCAGCAAAGGCCCTGCGATATTTCCAACTGTTTCCATAAAACCAGGCCAGTTGGTGCCGAACTGAAAGGACATGGTGATGCCGCTCACGACGCCCAGCGCAAAACTGAGCGCAAAAACCTTGACCCAGAACCGATATGCCTTGATCCAGCGTTCTTCGCCGGACCGGCTGTAGCGGAGTTTGAAGTAGAACAACACCCATCCCAAAGCGATGGTGATCGTCGGGAACAGGATGTGGAACGAGATATTCGCCCCGAATTGAATACGCGACAGAAGGAGCGTGTCCATAGAATATGCCTTGTTTGTGCGGGCGGAACTGCCCGGTGCTTAAGGCTAACCTAGTGGGACAATGTCAGGAGTCTTGGGCCTGCGACCACCGGGCGCATGGCTGCGGACGCGTCTGGTGCAAGAATAAACAAAGAATTAAAGTGTTTCGCGCGCGAAACATCTGTCAGCGCGGCGGTTTGCCACGCTATCTTACCGAAACGAAAACGCGGCACCCAATGAGCGCCGCGTCAGCATTTTCTCACTGGCGTGGCCGGATCAGTTTAACTTTAACTCGTAGCCCAAACGCAGTTCGAGGCTGTCAGTGTTGACGGAATAAGAGCCCGCCGCCCCACCGTTGAGACTAATATCCGTTTCGCCAGCGCGTACATAATTCACACCTACCTTGAGCTTGCCACGCGGGCCGACTGAGCGAAGTGCGCGAATTCCCAGCTGACCATAACCACTGAAATCGTCGCCAGAGCCGGCTACAACACCATCGGTAGTGCTTATGTCGCGGTAGAGAAGACCTGCCCCAATGCCGATCTCGGTACGCCAGAGAGCGGATTCTTGCACTGGCCACCAGACATTTCCACCCAATCGCGCGGTTTGAATTGAGGTAGAGTAGAACACTAATGGCGTTGGCAAGCCCGGAAAGCTGGCAGTGGTTGTGCTGTAGTCATCAAGCCATGCGAACTCAAGCTCCGGCGTTAGTCGGATACCTCCGATTGTCGCCGCGTCCCGTAAACCGTAGCTGAGCGACAGGCCAAAATGCTCATTTTGCCTGTCATCGGCATTTGAAAACGTGCCCAAGGTGTTAAACCCGCCAAGTTCGTCCCCTGTCACGCCTCCAACGATATCAAAACTCAGATACCGATCCCCGGCTTCCGCCTTTGCAAGCGGAAACGCGGCAAGGGTGCTCACGATGATCGCTGCGAAAATCTTTACTTTCATTGTTACATGCCCGTTGTTGGTCCTGCTCACGGCACAAGATGTAGCAGAACACGCAAAAATACTCGCCAAGATTTTGTCTTTTCATAAGGTTTTGCTATCGGCCGTGTTCTTACAGTCGCACAACGGTTCTTTGTAGACGCGCATTCAGGCGGCAGCCAAACCTTTGTCGAGCGCATCAAGCACCTGATTTACTTCCTGTTCACTGATGACCAAGGGCGGTGACATCAACAGGTTATTGCCCCCGATCCGTACCATCGCACCGGCTTCATAGGTGGCCTGGTGCACCCGTTTGATTGTGTCCATATCCATGGGCGTCTTGGCGGCACGGTCGCTGACCAATTCAATTCCGGCCATCAACCCATGGCCCCCGCGCACATCGCCGATGATGTCGTATTTTTCCATCAGTTTTTGCACGCCCTCGAAGAGTTGCGCACCTCTCGCCGCAGCGTTTGTTTTGGTATCCAGTCGCAGTGTTTCCGACAGGCACGCGACGACGGCTGCTGCGCCTACGGGGTGGGCGGAGTAAGTATAGCCTGTCCAAATCGCGCCATCTGACCCGGCGCTCTCAAACACATCAGCCACCTTGTCCCCGACGAGCACGCCACCGACCGGAAAGTAGGCGCTCGTGATACCTTTGGCAACGGTCATCATATCCGGTTTAACGCCCCAATGCCGCGCGCCAGTCCAGTCGCCTGTGCGCCCAAACCCGCAAATTACCTCATCTGAGATCAGCAAGATACCATAGCGGTCACAGATCTCACGCATATGCTTCATAAAAGATGCATCCGGCACGATCACCCCGCCCGCTCCCTGAATCGGCTCCATGATGAATGCGGCGATGGTGCTGGGGTCCTGAAACTCCACCTCATCCACAAAGGCCGCTGCGATCTTCTCGGCCAGTTTGACCGGGTCAGTTTCATCAAAGGGGTTCCGATACGTGTAAGGGCTGGGCAAGTGATAGCAGCCGGGGAGAAGCGGCTCGTAAGTGATCCGGAACCTGTTGTTGCCATTCACAGACGCGCCGCCCCAATGCGTGCCGTGATAGCCTTTCTTCAGACTGATAAATTTGGTGCGCGTATGCTCGCCCCGCAGGCGATGATACTGTCGCGCCATGCGCAAAGCGGTGTCTACTGCGTCGGACCCGCCCGAGGTGAAGAACACCCGCGTCATACCGTCTTCGGCAAAGAACTCCTGCACCGCATAAGAGGCCTCAATCGCCGGAGGGTTCGAGGTGCCAGCGAAGGCGGAATAATACGGCAGTTCCCAAAGCTGATCGGAAATCGCCTGTTTGATCGCGTCGTTGGAATACCCAAGATTGGTGCACCAGAGACCGCCCACGGCATCCACGATGCGATGCCCGTCGATATCGACGATCTCAACGCCCTCAGCTCCTTTGATGATCTTGGGTGCGTTTGATTGTTGCTCGCCGGGATGACCCATGGGGTGCCAGATGTGGCGCGCATTCATCTCGCGCAAAAAATTGTCATCTTTCATAACAGCCTCCGAGAGCAGAACGGGATTTGATCAAATCCTGACAGGGCGAAACGTGTCTGTCTACAAAGGAGTGAAAAGCTCGAGGCGGAAGCTTTCAAAATTCCCCATCTGATATCCGTTGTGGAAACTGGGATCACCCAAAACGAAAAACCCCGCCGAACGGCGGGGCATCAGTCTACAACGCAGGTTGGCTTAGCCTTGGCGGGCTTTGAACCGGCGCTGGGTTTTGTTGATTACATAGACGCGGCCTTTGCGGCGCACGACGCGGCAATCGCGGTGACGGTTCTTCAGGGACCGCAGCGAATTCTTGACCTTCATCGGTCGTCTCCTTTGTCGTGGCGCGGGCTTGCGCCGGGGTTAACGGGTGTGTCGCCTAAGGCGTCACAACAAATATGGTGGGCGATACAAGGATCGAACTTGTGACCCCTTCGATGTCAACGAAGTGCTCTACCGCTGAGCTAATCGCCCGTTCACGTCACCGCTTCACATGCCCCAAATAAAGAGGGGCGCGGGAAACCGCGCCGGTGAGCCGTGTCTATAAAAGGAGTCGAGGACTGGATCAAGGGCTTTTAGATTGCCAATTTCGCTCTATTATGGCGTGTAGGAGAAATGATGACCAACACTGCGTTTTCGCTGACACGTCCAAATCGTCGGACCACATCGGTGGTCTTTGCCTCGCCGCATAGCGGCCGGGGATATTCGTCGCATTTCCTGCGCCGCTCGATGTTGAACGAAAAAGCGATCCGAAGCTCGGAGGATGCGTTTGTCGATCAGCTCTTTGAGGTCGCTCCGCAGTTTGGGGCATCCCTGATTACTGCGACTGTGCCGCGTGCCTATGTTGATTTGAACCGCAGTATTGAAGAGCTTGATCCAGCTTTGATTGATGGCGTGCGCAAGGGCGGGCACAATCCGAGGGTGTCGTCAGGTTTGGGGGTTATCCCGCGCGTCGTAGCCAACGGGCAGGCGATTTACAGCGGCAAGATCACCCTGGCCGAGGCACAGCAGAGGCTTGAACGCTACTGGGCACCTTATCACACCGCGCTTCGGACAGAACTGGACCAGGCGCACGAAGCATTTGGCGAGGCTATTTTGATTGATTGCCACTCCATGCCGCATGAGGCGATGGATTCTGTCGTGCGCACAGGGATCAAACGGCCAGAGATTGTATTGGGTGACAGGTTTGGTGCCGCGGCCAGTGAAGCCATTGTAGATCGTATTGAAGCGGCCTTTGTTCACGCCGGGTTCGCGGTCACGCGAAACACGCCTTTTGCCGGGGCTTTTATCACTCAGAACTATGGAAAACCGGCAAATGATAGGCATGCAATACAAATTGAAGTCGATCGCGCGCTTTACATGAACGAAAAAACAATTCGCCCGAATGCGGAGTTTGCGACCTTTAAACGCCGCCTGCAGGCAATTATCGCGGATATTGCCCGGATCGGTCGACCCGAGGCACAGCCGCTGGCAGCCGAGTAAACCTAGCGCAACGACCGCCCCTTTAGAATCGCGTCTGGTCCAAACCGGGCGCGAATTTCGTCTGTCGCGCGTTCTGCTTCTCCACGCTGGCGAGCCTGGGGATCGAGCAGGTCGCCCGAGGTGTCCGCGGCGCTTTCTGGCCAAAGCTCTGAAATACCGACGCCGATAAGGCGGTAGGGCTGATCTGGTTCGACCTGATCGTAGAGTACGCGTGCGGTCCGATAAATCGCATCGGCCAGCTGCGTGGGATCGCGAAGTGCCAGTCTCCGGGTCAGGAGTGAGTGATCGGCACGTTTGAGCTTCAGTGTCACAACGCGACCGGCCAGAGCACGGGCCTTAGCGCGGTCGGCCACATTCTCGGCCAGCCGCCAAATATGGCCATCGAGGATATCCGTGTCGGTTGTATCTTCGGAAAAAGTGGTCTCATTGGAAATCGACTTGACCGGTGCATTGGCCGAGACACGGCGGTGGTCTTGCCCACGGGCCAGATGCCAGAGCCTGTCTCCCATCGCGCCAAAACGAGCGGTCAGATCCATCTGTTCCCAACGTAAAAGATCGCTGAAGTGGCGGATGCCGGCCTTTTCAAGGGATGCGCGTGTCGCCTGACCCACCCCCCAAATAAGCGTAACGGGTTGGTCATGCAGAAATGCAGCCGTTTCGGCCTGACCAATGACGGAAAAGCCGCGCGGCTTGTCGAGGTCCGAGGCAATTTTGGCCAGGAATTTGTTATGGCTGAGGCCAATAGAGCCAGTGAGGCCCAGGTCACTCTTCATGCGCTGAACCAGCCGAGCCAGCATAATGGCGGGCGGGGCGCCATGCAGGCGGGCCGTTCCGGTGAGATCGAGAAAGGCTTCATCAAGCGACAACGGCTCGATATCAGGTGTGAGCTCTTTCATCATCTCGCGGATTTTTTTGGAAACGTCCGCATAGACGGACATGCGTGGTTTGAGAACGACTGCATCCGGGCACAGCTTGAGCGCCTGAAACATTGGCATGGCCGAGCGAACACCGCGAATACGGGCAACATAACAAGCGGTTGAAACCACGCCGCGCCGCCCACCACCAATGATGAGGGGTTTGGACTCCAACTCGGGGTTGTCGCGTTTCTCGACACTGGCATAGAAGGCGTCGCAGTCCATGTGCGCTATGGAGAGATCAAAGAGTTCCGGGTGCGAGAGCACGCGAGGGCTCCGGCAGGCGGGGCAGCGCGGGCCATTTTCAAAAGCGTGCAGACAATCGCGGCAAAAGGCAGGCATGGCACCATCAGATTGGTTGTGCAGAAAGTGTATGCCGGAGGGCCCCCAAGCGGAAGGGCCTAGGGCGGGGTTTGGCAATTTGAGTATTTTGAGAACAGTGAAAGAGACGGTCAGCTGCCAATTTCTGACAGGATGGTCTGGGCGGCTTCGCGTGGGTTTGGGGCGGCCCAGATGGGACGGCCCACCACGATGTGATCGGCCCCGTCGTTTAGGGCTTGTGCTGGGGTGGCGACACGTTTCTGATCACCCAGAGCGCTGCCCGCGGTACGGACGCCGGGTGTGACGATAAGCTTGCCTTTGGCCTCTGGCAGAGCTCGGATGAGAGAAGCCTCTTGTGGCGAGGCGATGACGCCGTCGGCCCCTGCCTCAAAGGCGCGTGCGGCTCGGGTTAAGACCAGGTCAGCAATGTTTCCAGATGAGATCAGAGCGGCATCCAGATCAGCGCGGTCGAGCGACGTAAGAATAGTCACGGCAAGGATTTTCATATCCTTTTCGCCAACGCCTTCTCGCGCGGCGCGCACCACATGCGGATCGCCGTGCACGGTCAGGAAATCGAGTTCAAACTGTGCCAGCCCCCGCACGGCGTTCTCCACTGTCGCACCGATGTCAAAAAGCTTCATGTCGAGGAATATGCGCTTGCCGTGATCCTGCTTCAGCTCATTGGCGAGTGCCAGCCCTCCTCCGGTGAGCATGCCGAGCCCGATCTTGTAGAAGGACACGGCATCCCCAAGCTGTTCGGTAAGTTGCAGGCCTGCCAGCGCATTGGGTAGGTCAATCGCAACGATCAACCGGTCGTCAGAGAGCGAGGTGGGTGTCATAGGATTGGCTCCGGCATGCAAGGGCGTGAGCCCTTTTTGCGGCCAAGCCTTCCCGGGTCAACCCACCAAAGGGTCCTATGCGGCCAGTGCAGGGCCGTTTGCAGCTCTGAGGAGCTGGGAAAACAGCGGCTTTTTCGACGCTTTGTGCTGTTCCCTCGCCCTCTGCATCAGGCCGCGGGCGACCAGTGCATAATCGGCCGTAAGCGGTGCTTTGATGTGCACAGGGTAATTGTACATCCAGACGGCGTCGCGAATGCGGACAGAGGCCTCAAAGCCTTCTATTTCTGGGTTATATCGTATGGTGTCGAATGCTAGGGCTTCGATAATCATGGGACTGCTCCTTGTCTTTCAGGCTTGCGTGCCTGTGGATAACTATGTGAGCAAGTGGGTCCGTTCCGGCTCTATTGCAATATGACTCACGGTTTCGTGCTAGAGACTTGAATCTGCGCGATTTTGTCGTGATGTGGCGGCGTGGCCTTGAAGATAACAGACGCGTTACCCATCTTTGCTAATGAGGTTCCGGACCGGTGTATGCCTATTGCTGGGTGCGCCAGAGGTGGAACGCTTATGAGAAGGAGACCTGGGATGGACTTAAACAAGTTCACCGAGCGGTCACGCGGGTTCATTCAGGCCGCGCAGATGATCGCGATGCGGGAAAGCCACCAGAAACTGGCGCCCGAACATATTCTGAAAGCATTGATGGATGACCCTGAGGGGTTGGCGAGCAATTTGATCCGTCGCGCCGGCGGACAACCGCAGCGCGTAGTCGAGGCGCTTGACCTGTCGCTGGGTAAAATTCCGAAGGTCACAGGTGATACTGGGCAGGTCTATATGGACAGCAAGACTGCCAAGGTGCTCGACGAGGCCGACAAGGTCGCCAAAAAGGCCGGTGACAGTTTTGTTCCTGTAGAGCGGGTGTTGACAGCGCTGGCCGTGGTCAAAAGCTCAGCGCGAGAGGCTCTGGAGCAGGGCGGTGTCAGTGCACAAGAACTGAACGCGGCCATTAATGACGTGCGCAAAGGGCGCACGGCGGATACGGCAAGCGCTGAAGATACATATGAGGCGCTGGAAAAGTACGCCACAGACCTGACCAAGTCTGCGGCTGATGGCAAGATTGACCCGATCATTGGCCGCGACGACGAAATTCGTCGCGCCATGCAGGTGCTGAGCCGCCGGACCAAGAACAACCCGGTTCTGATTGGGGAACCGGGTGTGGGCAAAACCGCGATTGCCGAAGGGCTTGCCTTGCGGATCGTGAATGGCGACGTGCCAGAGAGCTTGCAGAACAAAAAGCTGCTGGCGCTGGATATGGGCGCGCTGATTGCTGGTGCGAAATACCGTGGCGAGTTTGAAGAGCGTCTGAAGGCCGTGCTCAACGAGGTTACGGCGGCGGCGGGTGAGATTGTTCTTTTCATTGATGAGATGCATACGCTTGTCGGTGCTGGCAAGTCAGAAGGGGCCATGGATGCGGCCAACCTGATCAAGCCAGCTTTGGCGCGGGGTGAATTGCACTGTATCGGGGCAACGACGCTTGATGAGTATCGCAAGCACGTGGAAAAAGACGCGGCGCTTGCGCGGCGGTTCCAGCCGCTTGTTGTGGAAGAGCCCACTGTGGAGGATACGATTTCGATACTGCGTGGGATCAAAGAGAAGTATGAACTTCATCATGGCGTGCGGATTTCTGACAGCGCATTGGTGTCTGCAGCTATGCTGAGCCATCGGTACATCACCGACCGGTTCCTGCCGGACAAGGCGATTGATCTTGTGGATGAGGCGGCGTCGCGGCTTCGGATGGAAGTGGATTCCAAGCCTGAAGAGCTTGATGCGCTGGACCGTGAGATCCTTCAAAAGCAAATCGAGGCGGAAGCGCTGAAGAAAGAAGATGACGCTGCCAGCAAGGATCGTCTGGAAAAGCTCGAAAAAGAGCTGGCTGATATGCAGGAGCGGTCATCGCAGATGACGGCGCAATGGCAGGCGGAGCGTGACAAGCTTGCCGGTGCGCGAGATATCAAAGAACAGTTGGATCGCGCGCGGATTGAGCTGGAGCATGCCAAGCGCGAAGGGGATCTCGCCAAGGCCGGGGAGCTGTCTTATGGCGTCATTCCGGGGCTGGAAAAACAGCTTGCCAACGCGGAGCAGGCCGAAGAAACCGGCGTGATGGTCGAAGAGGCGGTGCGGCCGGAGCAGATTGCGCAGGTGGTCGAGCGTTGGACGGGAATTCCGACGGCCAAGATGCTGGAAGGCGAGCGTGAAAAGCTACTGGGAATGGAAAACAAGCTGCATGGCCGGGTGATTGGTCAGGATACTGCTGTGAAGGCGGTGGCGAATGCCGTTCGCCGCGCAAGAGCGGGCCTCAATGACGAGAACCGGCCGCTTGGATCGTTCCTGTTTCTTGGGCCAACCGGCGTAGGTAAGACTGAGTTGACCAAAGCCGTCGCGGAGTTTCTCTTTGACGATGACAGCGCCATGGTGCGGATCGACATGAGTGAGTTCATGGAGAAGCATTCGGTCGCCCGGTTGATTGGGGCACCTCCGGGCTATGTCGGCTATGACGAAGGCGGTGTTCTGACCGAAGCCGTGCGGCGCAGACCCTATCAGGTGGTGCTATTCGATGAGGTTGAAAAGGCGCATCCAGAAGTCTTCAACGTGCTGTTGCAGGTGCTTGATGACGGGGTGTTGACCGATGGACAGGGCCGGACGGTCGACTTCAAGCAGACGCTGATTATTCTGACATCGAACCTTGGGTCTCAGGCGCTCAGCCAGTTGCCCGAAGGGGCGGATGCCTCGGACGCGCGGCGCGATGTGATGGATGCGGTGCGGTCGCATTTCAGGCCGGAATTCCTCAACCGACTGGATGAAATAGTAGTCTTTGACCGGCTCAACCGAGACCAGATGGATGGCATCGTGGACATTCAGCTGAGCCGGTTGTTGAAACGGCTGGCCAGCCGGAAGATCACGCTGGAGCTTGATGCCGAGGCCAAGACATGGTTGGCCGATGAGGGCTATGATCCGGTCTATGGCGCAAGACCCTTGAAGCGCGTCATACAAAAGGCGCTACAGAATCCGCTGGCCGAGGCGCTTCTGGCGGGAGATATACTTGATGGCAGCACCGTGCCGGTGAGCGCAGGCCCCGAAGGGTTGATCATTGGCGACAGGGTGGGGTCCACCAACCGCGAACGGCCTGACAACGCTGTCGTACACTGACACATAGACCCCCGCCTTCGACATTGGCGGGGGTTTCGTTCGCGCCTGCGACGCGTGGGGTATTTGCGACAAGAAAGAAGCTTGGGGTTTGGAAACAATAGGATGATATTGTTTCTGGATCAGCGACAGTTTTTGTGATTCAACACGAGTGTTGCACCGGTTTGCTGCGCAAGCCTATAGTGCTCAAAAGGCAGTTTAGCCTGGGGATTTACCAGGCGTTTGAACGTAGCTTCTATAAGACCGGGTCATGGCAGAGCAGGACACCGAGACACCAGACGCGCCGGAGATCCCCCTCTGGTTTGATGAATTGCGCCCAGGCGGCGACGCGGAAGGCTTCCTCGAACGGCGTCTGCGCCATTCGCTGTTGTTCGTGCAAAGGCCAGTGAAGCGTTTGCTGGTGACATTCGATAACCTTTCGAATGTGAGCGATCGCTCGCCAGGCCGCGAGCCCTGGGCCTTTAAATTTGCCAAGGACATCAACATTTCGCATCTGGGCGTGATGGCGCATGTCGCAGATTGGTATCGCGACTCGGATTTGATCGAACGTTTCCAGAAATTGGCCGATGAGGGGTTTTTCGAGGGTTATGACCGGGTCATTTTTGCCGGTGTGTCCATGGGTGGATACGCCGCCATCGCGTTTGGCTCACTGGTGCCCGGTGCGCATGTGATTTCGGTCAACCCGCAGAGCACGCTTGATACCGACATCGTGCCTTGGGAGACGCGCTACGAAGGCGGGCGGCGGCAGGATTGGACCTTGCCTCTCTCTGATGCCTCGGAGCTCACAGCCAAGCTGGGTCGGGTGAATATCTTTTTTGACCCTTACCACGAACTGGACAAACAACATGTCAGCCGGTTCAGTGGCGACAACATTCACGTCTTCAATTGCCGCCATTCAAGTCACAAGACGGCGGTGTTTTTGCGCAAGATCAATGCGCTGAAGCCGGTGATGCAAGTCGCAATTTTTGATAAATTGGATGAGGTGGAATTTTACCGCCTCTACCGCGGGCGCAGGGATTTGCGTTGGTACAAAGGCGCGGTGGTTGCTTACTTCCGTGAGCAGGGTCGCGACGAATTGGCAGACCGCTTTGGCATGGCGTTTCGCAAAAGGTTACGGCGCGTGCAGCGGCAGGAAGATCACGATGACCTTCAGGCGTCCGAAGATGTTGATGCAACATCTCTTGACTTTACGTCGCCGCCTCCAGAGCCAACAACCGTTTCGGCCACAAAGCTGGCGAAAACGCGAAACGTGTCAGATGTCGAAAAAAGTAATGCCCGGTGCGCGATTGTGACCACAATGAAGAACGAAGGCCCGTTCATGTTGGAGTGGGTGGCGTTTCACCGGACGCTCGGCTTCCAAGACTTCCTGATCTACACCAATGATTGTGAGGATGGCACCGATAAAATTGCGCAACGGTTGGAAGAGCTTGGTTTAGCGAACCATGTAGACAATAAGTTCAAGAAAGGTGCGAGCCCACAACGTGTGGCCCTTCGGCGTGCGTTGGCGCATGATGTCTACAAAAGTGCTGATTGGATCATGTGTGCTGACTGTGACGAATTTCTTAATATCCGCGTTGGCGATGGTACGCTGTCAGCCTTGTTTGATGCCGTGGGCCAAGCAGACGCAATTTCCTTTTGCTGGAAGCTCTTTGGCTGTGGTGGTCACGTGGCGTATCGGGACGAATTCATCCACGAAAACTTTACGTGGAGCGCGCCCGAGGCATTTCGTGAGAAATATAGAGGGCTCGGCCTAAAAACGATTTTTCGCCCGTCGGAAGCCATTCGCAAATTCGGTGTTCACCGGCCAAAGTTTCATAATCGGCCCGAAGGTTTTGTCTGGAAAGATGCTGGTGGAAAACCTATGCCCGAACCATATTTTGGCACAGGCTGGTCGGCCTATGCCAAATTCGATCATAGCTTTGCGCGCCTGCATCACTATGCGGTGCGCTCGGTCGACAGTTTCCTAGTGAAGCGAGACCGCGGTCGCACCAATCACATAGATCGTGATCAGGGCGTGGCGTACTGGGCTGACATGAACTTAAATATGGAAGAAGACGTTTCTCTGGTTGCAGCTGCTGGCAGAACGCGCACTGAGTTCGACGCTATGATGAAAGACAAAGAGTTGAGACGTTTGCACTATGAAGCCTGTGCGTGGCACCGGGCGAAAGTAACCGCCTTGAAACAAAATAAGGAATGGTCCTCCTTTTACGATCTTTTGCAGACGATCAACAAGCGTGGTGAAGCGCCAGTTAATCGCGACAAGTTGCTTGAAGACCTCGGCGTAGAATGAGCAGCCAGCCATATATTGTTCTGCATGGCGGGTTTCATAAAACGGCCACCAGCCACCTTCAATCGACCTTGGCGCGAAACGAGAAGTTGCTTAGGCGCGCAGGTGTACGCTATGTCCATCACCGAGAAACACGCAAGCGTTTAACGGTGCCGGTGCAGTGCAATGTGTACAATGAGATTGGCATGGACTGGGATCCTAAGATCACGGACACCGAGCTTCGAAATCTGACCGGTGCCTTTTTTGATGAGATCATAGAAGACGCGCCCAAGCGCATTGTTCTGTCCGACGAAAACATGGCAGGACATTGTGGACATTGCGTGAAGCGCGGCGTTCTTTATCGATGGCGCCGGAGACTAATCGAGGTTTTTTCGGCTCAGTTTCCTCATCCGGTGAACGAAGTGCATCTGGGCGTGCGGAACTATGCTGATTTCTTCGCCTCAGCCTATGTTGAATACCTAAGGTCGGTCACTGGTCAGTGGTTTGTGGCCGAGCCCGTGATGCGCAAGCAAGTCCTAGAGAACATGCCGAGTTGGCACAACGTGCTAAAGTCAGTTGTCACTCTGTTTCCCGAAGCAAAGCTTGTCGTTTGGAAGTATGAAGATTTTCGCGCTCTGGACACGCATGTATTGTCCAATTTGTGTGGGCCTGATATCGACATAAGCAAGTTGAAAAAGCCGAAAGACGGCAACAAAAGACCCACGGCAAGTGGACGCGCTGTGGCAGAGCTTTTGCAGCGGATACACAAAGACGGCGCCGAAGTTGCACTGCAAGAGCGGATGACCTTGCAAGAGCGCTATCCACGTGGCGCAGAATTCGGAAGTTACGATCCCTGGACGAGCAACGAACGCGCGCATCTGACTCGGATGTATGAGCGCGATCTGGTCGACATTCGCGCCAATCCGGACATTGCATTGCTGGAGATCGAACATGCCTAATTCAGGCAATCCCGTAACGCAGCCTCGTGAAAAGTGGAAACGGTAGAAATGAGCCGAGAATATGAAATAGGAATGTTGTGGATCGAAGGGCCGTTGAGTTATGTCGAAGTGCTCTGTGCGCAATCGTTTTTGGACGCCGGCCACCACGTTAAATTCTATCACTACAACGACGTACAGAACGTCCCAAATGGTGTAGAGCTTGTGCATGGGGACACCGTTCTGAAGATCGACAACTTCCTTCAGCATGGTCGCACCGGAAGTCTCGCTCTGTTTTCTGATGTGTTTCGCTATCATTTGTTGCAGCAAAACGACCGCATGGTCTGGGCTGATTTGGATGCATATTGCGTAAAGCCATTCGACTCCAAGACCGGGCATTTTTTTGGATGGGAGTCCAAGCGCCACATCAACGGCGGAGTTTTGGGACTTCCGCCGGACAGCGACGCGCTGGGTCAATTGCTTGAAATGAGCAACGATGAATATGGCATACCGGAATGGTATCCAGAAGAAGAGCAAAACCGGCTACAGAAGCTAAAAGATGATGGCACACCGGTACATGTCGGTGAGTTGAGGTGGGGCGTTTGGGGTCCACAGGCTGTGACCCACTACCTGCACAAGACGGGTGAGCACAAATACGCTTTTCCAATTCCAGGCCTTTATCCCGTTGGCTTTCGAGAACGCCGAATTTTGATGCGCGGCTGGGCTATGGAAAAAGTTAACTCATTGATTACAGACGAGACCTACTCAGTGCATTTCTACGGTCGTAGGGTGCGTGAATTTCTGGCGAATCACGGCGGAATGCCAGAGCCGGGCAGTTGGATGGAAGATGCTCTGAAAAAACACAAGATTGATTGCGAGGCAGCCCCTGTCATGTCACGAGAAGAAAAAGAAGCATTGAAAGCCGCCGAGAAGGCAGGCCAACCAAAAAGGGTCGAGCGTGTGCCGACGGGCAAAGGCGGTGAAAACCTTACCGACCTGGCCGATCGATATGGCTCGGATAAGGGCTCAACCAAGCATCGATACACAGAGTTGTATCACATGCTCTTTCATCCTTATCGCGACCGCGACATTGTCTTTCTGGAGATGGGGTTGCTTATAGGTGGGCCCGAGCAGGGAAAAAGCGCAGATCGGGTGACGACTGACTTGCCGTCGATCCGGATGTGGCTCGAGTATTTTAACAAGGCGAAAATCCATGGTCTGGATGTGTCGGACTTTTCCTGGTTCGAGCATGAGCGATTTGAATTCCATCGCTGCGATATGGATGACCGTGAAGAGATCGCTGACGCGATTGAAGAGATCGCACCGGCCCCGACGATTGTTATCGACGATGCCAGCCACGCCAGCCACCACCAGCAGAACGCGTTTTTGGAAATTTTCCCACGGCTTGAGTCTGGTGGGCTTTACGTGATCGAAGATTTGCGATGGCAACCGAAGACATATGAGAAGCCTGGCATAACCAAAACAGCGGCTTTGTTTCGAAGCTGGCTAAATGAGCGGGAATTTCAGCATTCTGACCCAGAGATTGCGGCTGAATTTAATGCGCTGTCTGAGGATATTTCGGGCTGTATTGTGGAACCTGTGCGCTATCAAGCCGGGCGTCGCGACCAGGTGGTTGTCGTTCACAAGAAGTAACCGCCAACTGGTGAATTTGGAGCAAGTGATGTCAAGTCTCGCAGGTGACGGTGATCAGATTTTAGGAAAGCGAATTTGCGAACAGCGGGGTTGGGATTTCGCTGAGGTGTTCAAGTATCATTTTGCCATTTCTAGGCAATCACGACAATTGTGTAAGGAATGGACTCATAAAAGTTTTGGTTCTTGGCATCTTGAGCATTGCCCTGCGTTGCGCCGCTGCGAGATCGTCTCTAGCAAAGGCACCAAGCTTGGTATTGTTTTGGGAGTCGCAGTTGATCGCAATGGTCGATTGCTCAGCGGGGACGTTGTGCTGGATCAAGCGGATACTATTGAGGCTTTGCAGAACTACATAGAAGGACTCGCAGGTCGGTACATCGTGGTCGTTCACGGGTTTGGTGTAGAACGGATCTACTTTGACCCTAGCGGTGGGCTAAGTGCAGTTTATGCGCCAGAATCAAACACTGTGTCTTCCTGCACGCATCTAATATTGGACAGGGACATTGAGCCAAACGCCGACATTTCTTCGGATGACGTGTTGTCTCGCAAGCAGCAATTTCTCTTGGGCGAAACTTGCGACAGACACTGTAAGCGAGTCTGGGCAAACCATTTTCTTGATCTTGAGAGGATGGAGCTAGTCAGGCATTGGCCGCGCGAGGACGATAAATTTGAACTGGAGACAGATGTCTCACAAACGGTCGCTGAGATTGGCGTGAGACTACATCAAATCATGACGGCGTTGATAGGAGCGTTTCACGTTGCTTTGCCACTTTCTGGTGGAACGGACTCTCGCATTTTGCTGTCTGCCTGTAGAGGACAACTTAACAAAATTGAGCATTACTACATCCATGACCACAAGTGGGTGACGGAGTTTGACCGTCTTTCTGCGCAAAAACTTGCGCGTAAACTTGGGCTTCCACTGCAAGTTTTTCACAAAGATGCACAGGACTGGAATAACTTGGACAAGGAGGCTTTGAATGAACTGCGCGACCAAATGGCATTGCAAACATCTTTATCATTCAATGGTATTGACGACCAAACGACCCAAGCTGTGGAACACGCACCTGATTGTGATCTGACCTTACGCGGTAACATGGCGGAGATGACACGCGCGAATAAATGGCAGCACGACTTACTTGATGCCGAAATAGGTGCTCTCGAAGGTCTGGAAGCATTGAGTGGAAAAACGTCCGACTATATGGAGACAATGTGGGCGGATGGTCGGTTCGAAAAAATGTTGGCTCGATACCAATCTTGGATTGATACGCTGCCGAAACCAGCGCGCAGTCGCATCCCTGATATTGCTCATGTGGAAGTGTTTGGTCCGGCAGGACCTAACAACGTTTATTATGCATTCAAAAAGAGTTTTTATATTAACCCCTTCAATGACCGCCGTTTGTTCTACTTGACGGCAAGCATTTCGCCGGGAACTCGGAAACGCAGAAAACAGGTCGCCAGAGACATAATAAGGCTCGGCATGCCTGAAATTGATGGTATGCCATTTGCAGGCTACTTCAGAAAGTTGTTTCGCTCGGCCAAAGAACAGGGGTTCAACCTTCTGGGTGAGTTTTAGTTCCTATTAGTGATGTAGGGACTTCTCGCCATTGTTTGAAAAATATGTGGCCATACGTTTTTGCGCTTTTTTGCGTTGAGGCCCAATGTGGCCATGGCATAAGCTGTTTTAGTCCGGTTCCAAGTTTCGGAAGGTTCGATGGAATTCGCATTCAACGCGCTGGCGATGCTGGCCATCTTCTTTGTTCTGGCCGTGGGGCTGGTCATTGCCACGGCCTTGCTTTTCTACATCATCGACAAAACCCAAACAGGAGACGCCATTCGGCGGAACTATCCGGTGATTGGACGATTTCGGGGATTGTTCACCTCGTTGGGTGAATTTTTTCGTCAGTACTTTTTCGCCATGGATCGTGAAGAGATGCCGTTCAACCGCGCGCAGCGGGATTGGGTGGCACACTCGGCGCAGGGTAAGGGAAATACAGTCGCATTTGGCTCCACCCGCAATCTGAATGTGGCAGGGACGCCTATTTTTGTCCCTGCGTCTTTCCCGCCTTTGGACGATCAATTCGCGACGACTGAACCGATGGAGATCGGACCGCATGCGGCACTTCCCTTTAAGGCCAAGTCGATCTTCAACATCTCAGGCATGAGCTTTGGCGCAATTTCGCGTCCCGCCGTTGAGGCGCTCAGTAGGGGTGCTGCTGAGGCTGGTGTGTGGCTGAACACAGGAGAGGGTGGGCTCAGCCCGTTTCACCTGGAGGGCAGTTGCGACATTGTCTATCAGATCGGTACAGCAAAATATGGCGTGCGCACCGAGGATGGGGCGCTTAGCGATGAGAAACTGCGTGAGGTCGCTGCGCATCCTCAGGTCAAAATGTTCGAATTGAAGCTTGCGCAGGGCGCCAAGCCCGGCAAGGGCGGTATTCTGCCAGGCGAGAAAGTCAATTCCGAGATCGCCAAAATTCGAGGGATAGCCCAAGGACAGGATAGTATTTCGCCAAACCGCCACCGTGAGGTGAACGACTTTGGTGAGCTGCTTGATTTCCTGAGTCACATCCGTGACGTCACAGGGCGACCTGTGGGTTTCAAAACAGTGGTCGGGTCAAGCCAAGCCTGGGATGGGCTTTTTCAACTGATCGCCGAACGCGGCGTGGAAAGCGCGCCGGATTTCATCACCATTGATGGAGGTGAGGGCGGCACCGGGGCGGCACCAATGCCGTTGATGGATCTGGTCGGACTGCCCATTCGAGAGGCGCTGCCTCGAATGGTGGACTTGCGTGACAGGCATGGGCTGAAAGATCGTATTCGTATTATCGCGGCAGGCAAGCTGGTAAATCCCGGCGATGTTGCTTGGGCGATTTGCGCCGGTGCGGATTTCGTGACCTCCGCGCGGGGCTTTATGTTTAGCCTCGGCTGCATTCAAGCACTGAAGTGCAATCGCAATACATGCCCGACGGGTATAACCACGCACGACCCGCATTTGCAGGCGGGACTGGTTGTCGAAGATAAGTACAAGAAAGTCGCCAACTATGCGAAGCAAGTCATCAAAGAGGTCGAGACCATTGCCCATTCCGTCGGTGTTGCTGAACCACGTCTGATGCGGCGGCGGCACGTGCGGATCGTTCAGGCGGATGGTACGTCCGTGCCGATGAACAAATTCCGGCCGAGTTTCGATGCCGCGCATCATCCATGACTAATGTCATTTGCAAGGCAGTTCTCTTTGACTGTGATGGTGTTCTTGTGGAAAGCGAACGCGTCTGTGCGCGGCTCTTTTGGCAGGATATGCGGGCACGTGGGTTAGATATCTCAAAGGAAGAGGCGGCCGAGATTTATGGCACCGGACCGATGGAGTTGGTGGCCGAAGGCGCAATCAAACGCGGCGCTGACCTTCCAGCGGATTGGGTGCAACGGTTTTATCAAATCATGTTTGCCGCGCTGAAGACGCAAACTGAAGAGGTGTCTGGGGCCAAGGCTTTGGTAGAGGCACTTGCGACCGCTGGTATCAAGATTGCGGTTGGATCGAATGGCCCTGTGGCCAAGATGGAAATCACGCTGGGCAAGGTTGGGCTGAAGGATTTGCTTCACCCTCATATCTATTCCGCCCGCGATTTGGCCAATCCCAAACCCGCGCCGGATATATA